>JBKOUH010000433.1:0-2654 GCA_046723285.1 Pseudomonadota bacterium | reverse complement strand
GGGCGAGATCTGGCTGGCGGGGATGGCCATTCACACGCTTCCCGCGCACCGGGCGGCGCGTCTCGGCGTTGCCCTCGTGCCCGAAGACCGCCGCATCATCCCCGGCCTCACCGTCGAGGAGAACCTGATCCTGGCGCAGATTGCGCCCTCGCCAGGCTGGGATTTCGAACGCATCTACGCCCATTTCCCGCGGCTCGCCGAACGGCGCCGTCAGGAGGCGATCACGCTATCGGGGGGCGAGCAGCAGATGCTCGCTATCGCCCGCGCTCTCGCGCGCAACGTCAAGGTCCTGCTCCTCGACGAGCCTTACGAAGGATTGGCGCCGCAGATCGTGGCCGAGATCGAACGGCTGCTGATCGAGCTGAAGCGCACCGGATTGACAGTCATCGTCGTCGAGCAGAATGCCATCGCGGCGCTGCGGATCGCGGACCGCTGCGTCATCCTTGACAACGGCGCGGTCGTCTTCGAGGGCGCGCCCAGCGAGGTTCTGGCCGACAGCCGCCTTCGCCGGGACTATCTCGCGGTATAGCGCCGCGGCGGCGCCGCGCTACTGCAGCCTTCGCGGCAGTTCGGCGATGGCCTCGCTGACGAGCGACTGCGCTTTCGCAGGATCGAGCTTTTCGGTGAGGATCTTCTGCGTCGCGGCCACGGCGAGGTCGGCGGCAAGATTGCGCACTTCGGCCAAGGCCTGGGCCTCCGCCTGGGCGATGCGATCGAGCGCCTGCTGCTCGCGGCGCTTCAAGGCGGCGGCGAGCTCTGTCTCGGCCTTGGCCCGCATGCGCTTCCCCTCTTCCTCGGCCTGCTTCACCATCGCCTGGGCTTCGCCGAGCGCCTCGCGCCGCTTCTTCTGATAGTCGGCGAGCAGCGCCTGGGCTTCGTCGCGCAGCTTCTGCGCTTCGTCGATCTCGGCCTTGATGCGCGCCGCGCGCGCGTCGAGCCCGCCGACGATCGCTTTCCGCGCCTTCCAAACCATGAAGCCGACGAAGACGATGAACGCGACGAGGACCCAGAATTCGGCGCCGTGGATGTCGAAGAGGTCCCTGGCCCAGCCCTGGATCGTGCCGGGCTCGGCGTGGGGCTTTTCTCCGGGAACCGCAAGCAGCGGCAGGATCAGCTCGATCATGCGCCGCGCTCCTTCACCGCCGCACCGACCGCGCTTTGCGCGGCGGCCGCGTCGACCTTGACGCCGATGAGCCGCTCGGTCGCCGCTTGTGCAAGCTCGGCCGAGACGCGCTCGATATTGCCGAGCGCCGTTTTGCGCGCTGCCTCGATGCGCTCCTCGGCGCCCTTGATCTGCTGCGCGAGCTTCTGGCCGAGCGTGTCCTGTGCGGCCACGGCGCGCGCCTGCGCCGCGTCGCCCTCCTTGCGGAGCAGCGCCTGCGCCTCTTCGCGGCCCTTGGCGACGGCAGCCTGATATTGCGCCAGCGCCTTTTCGGCCTCGGACTTCAGCGCCGCCGCCTTCTCGAGGTCGCCCTCGATCTTGCGCCGGCGCGCATCGAGCACCTCCGTCACCTTCGGCAGCGCGACCATCCTCAAGAAGATGAAGAGCGCCACGAACGCCACCACCAGCCAGAAGACCTGTGAGAGGAAGGTGTCGAACTGCTGTATTTGCGGCATTGACGTTCCCTTTGGGAACTTACGGCCAAATCGCGCTATCGCGCGATTTGGCCAGAAGCCCGGCACTTGCCGGGCGACTGGGTCCCCGCTTGCGCGGGGACGACAGTCTCGAACGCGTGCTAACCGAACAGGATGATGAGCGCGATGACGAGCGCGAACAGCGCGATGGCTTCGACCAACGCGAAGCCCAGCATCGTCATCGTGAACACGTCGCCGCGGGCGGAGGGGTTGCGGCCCACCGCCGAGATGAACGAGGAGAACACGTTGCCGATGCCGATACCCGAGCCAATCAGGCCGATCACGGCGAGGCCGGCGCCGATCGCCTTCATGGCGGCGAGGAAAGTTGCAGCGTCCATAGTCGAGGTCCTTTCGTCGGGTTGAAGCGTGGAAGAAGCCGCGCCGCTCAGTGCAGATGCAGCGCGTCGTTGATGTAAAGGCAGGTCAAGATCGCGAAGACATAGGCTTGCAGGAACGCGATCAGGATTTCGAGGCCGGTGAGCGCGGTCACGAACGCCAGCGGCACGATGCCGGCGATACCGAGCGCGGGCACGAAGCCGGCCAAGACCTTCAGCAGCGTGTGGCCGGCCAGCATGTTGGCGAAGAGCCGCACCGAGAGCGAGATCGGCCGCGAGAAATAGGAGATGAGCTCGATCGGGATCAGCAGCGGCCACATCGCGATCGAAACGCCCGGCGGCACGAAGAAGCTGAAGAAGTGGATGCCGTGCTTGACGAAGCCGAGAATTGTCACCGCGACGAACACGACCGCGGCCATTGCGAAGGTGACGGCGATGTGGCTGGTGAAGGTGAAGTTGCCGGGAATCATGCCCAGCATGTTCCCGAACAGGACGAACATGAAGAGCGTGAAGATCAGCGGGAAGTATTTCCGGCCTTCCTTGCCGACCGTCTCCTTGATCAGGTTGGCGACGAACTCGTAGGCCATCTCGGCGATGGATTGGATTCGTCCCGGAACGAGGCCGCGGCGGCCCATGCCCGCCGTCATCAGGAGGCCGACCAGCACCACCGCCACCACCATGAAC
>JBKOUH010000124.1:0-1672 GCA_046723285.1 Pseudomonadota bacterium | reverse complement strand
GCTCGCGGTCGCTGGCGCCTGGCAGGGCGCGCCGCTGCGCGTGGTGCCGGCCAAGACCGTGCCGCTTGTCGTGCCCGCCGACGCCGAGATGGTGATCGAAGGCGAAATCGTGCCGAAGCTTCGCGAGGAGGAAGGCCCGTTCGGCGAGTTCATGGACGCTTATGTCGAGGTTGGGCGCAATCACGTCTTCCGCGCCAGCGCCATCACGCGCCGGCACGACGCCGTCTATCACGTGATCCTCGCCGGCGGCACCGAGGACCTGGCGCTCCTGAGCCTCATGCTCGAGACCGAGATTTGGAAGGCGGTGGCGCCGGTCGCGCGCGTGGTCGATATCGGCTGCCCGGGCCAGCTCCTGGGCTGCGTCGTCGCGATCGAGAAGTCGCGCGACGAAGAGGCCAAGGCGGCGATGCAGGCGGCGCTCGCCGCGCATCGCTGGATGAAATTCGTCGTCGTCGTCGATGCCGACGTGAACCCGCACGACGCCGAAGAGGTAATGTGGGCGATCCACACGCGTTTCTCGCCCGACACCGGCATCTTGCGCCTGGAAGGTGTCCCCGGCTTCCCGCGCTCCGACGTCGCCGGCCTGCACCAAGGCAAGCTCGCCCTCGACGCCACCTATCCCGTCGCGATGAAAGCCCAATTCGCCCGGCGGAAATTTCCCGGCATCGAGAAGATCGATCTGGCCGACTACTTGGGCGAGCGATTCAGAGGGCGATAACTCGCCACTCGTTACGCGCAATTCAGTGCATTGATGTCATCCCGGAAGCAATGTGGCACGCGCCTCCTTGGCATATGCCGCACTGCCAAATGTCTTCGAAGCCTTGAAGCCAGACGTGGCGCCTGCCCCCGAATTTGGCGATGAACCCCGATACAACGCCCGATTTGTGCGGCTCGGACCGCACCGGAAGGTTCGACGTCACACCGGTGTAGAGCACGCCGCGCGGCCGGCCGGCGAGGATGTCGACGCAGGCTCGCCCGCCTGCAGACCGCGCGGCGGTCTTGCTACTCGACCTTGTCGAACACCTTGTCGGCTTTCTTCACGATGGCTTCGGGGATGGTGACCCCGGCGGCCTTGGCGGCGGCGGTGTTGATGCGCGTCTCGAACACCTCGGCCTCGACCGGGACCACGGTGCCCGGGTCCTTGCCGAGCAGCACCGGCACCGCCACCTTCTTCGCCCAGTCGACGCCGTTCTGATACTGGTGCTGAGCAATGCCGGCGATGGCGCCGCGCTCGACCGCGAGCACGTCGAGCGAGAACCACGCGATCTTGTTCTCGCGCGCCACCTTGGTGATCGCCGCGTAGGCCGAGGCTACCGTGTTATCCTGCGGCGTCACGATCGCGTCGACCCTGCCCACAAGCGATTCGGCGGCGTTCTTGATCTCGGCGCTCGAGGTCACCGTCACCTCGATCCACTTGATGCCGTGCTTCTCGGCCTCGGCCTTGGCGCGCTTGTTGAGGGTGACGGAATTCGTCTCGCCCGAATTGTAGATCGTGCCGATCGTCTTGATCCCCGGCTTGATGGTGAGGAACGTGTCGATGTTCCGCTTGACCGGCGGGATCGTGTAGAAGCCGGTCACGTTGGTGCCGGTTCCCTCGGTCGTGCTCTTCAAGATGTTGGTCTCGACCGGATCGGTCACGCAGCCGAAGGCCACCGGGATCTTGGTGTCCTTG
>JBKOUH010000297.1:0-12736 GCA_046723285.1 Pseudomonadota bacterium | reverse complement strand
TCTCGGTCTCGAATTCGAGCCCCGCCTCGCGCAGCGCGATATGGCAGGCGAGCGAGCAGGCGCCGGGAAAGAAATAGAGCTTCATGTTGTATCCTCGGGGTTACGGAGTTTCTTCCCGCGCCGGGCGGCCTGCCGTCAAGTCACCCGCCGGTTACCATAGCCTCTCGCTCGCCAGGCGCGCGCCCGCGACCAGCGATTTCAGCTTCTCCCACGCGATCGAGGGATAGACCGGCGGCAGCTTCGCGAAGGTGCCGAAGCCGCAATCGGTGCCGGCCATCACGCGCTCGCGGCCGACGATGGCGGCGAAGGCCTCGATGCGCTGCGCCACGAGCTGCGCGTGCTCGACGTGGTTGGTGTTGGTGTCGATGACGCCGGGGACGAGGATTTTGTCGTCGGGAATGCGCGCCGATTTCAAATCTTCCCATTCGTGCGCGTGGCGCGGATTGGCGGCCTCGAACAGCACCGCCCGCGGCCGCGCGTTGAACACGAGATCTGCCACGTCCTTGAGCGGCACGTCGTGCGTGTGCGGGCCCGCGTAATTGCCCCAGCAAAGATGCATGCGCATCGCGTCGGCCGGAATGTTGCGCGTCGCGTGGTTGATCGCCTCGACGTTGCGCGCGGCGATGCGGCGGAACTCGGCCAGCGATAGCCCGGCATAGGCGAGGTGCCGGCTCATCGCGAGATCGGGGCAATCGATCTGCAGCACGAAGCCGGCCTTCCAGATCGCCTCGTATTCGTCGCGGAGCGCATCGGCGAGCGCCGCCACATAGGCGTCTTCGTTCGGGTAGAACTTGTTCGGCATGAACAGCGCGACGACGCCGGGCGAGGCGGCCGGCACGAAGGCATCGGCCGGCTTCGCGCGCTCGGCCGCGGCGCGGAAATTCGCGAGATCGGCCTCGAGCGGCGCACGGTCCTTGACCGCGATCGGCCCGCGGCAGGCAGGCGGATCGCGCCGCACCGGGCTGCTCCCGGTGCGCCGGCTCGCGAGAAAGCCGGGATGGGCGAGGAGATCGGCCGGCGTCCATTCGAGCGGCGCCGGCTCGCCGAAGCCGGACAGACGGTGCTTCAGGTAGTTGACGTAGGAGACCTTGCCCATCTCGCCGTCGCTGACGACGTCGATGCCGGTCGCGACCTGTTTCGCGACGATCTCGTCCACCGCTTCGCGCACGCGCCGCGTCAGCAGCGCCGCGTCGTAAACCTCGCCCGCATCCTGCGCCATCAGCAGGTCGATGAGGTCGTCCGGCCGCGGCAAGCTGCCAACATGCGTCGTAAGAATGCGATCCGTGCTGTGCTTCATGCGCAAAGCCTATATCGCTCCCTTACGCGCTAGACGCATCGTCCCCCGTCAACCTCTAAACAAACACCGGTAAAGAAATTCGCCTCGTCGGAGCAGAGGAACACGGCGCCGGTCGCGATGTCCTCGGGCGTCGAGAGGCGGCCGAGCGGCACGGTCTTGATGAAGGCCTCGCGCGTGTTCGGCCCCAAGAACGAGGCGAGGAGCGGCGTGTCGCCGGCCACCGGGCAGAGCGCGTTGACGCGGATCTTGTCGGGCGCGAATTCCACCGCCATCGACTTCGTCATCACGTTCACGGCGCCCTTCGAGGAATTGTAGACCGTGAGCCCGGGGCGGGGGCGCAGGCCCGCCGTCGAGGCGATGTTGAGGATGACGCCGCTGCCCTGCTTCTTGAAGATCGGCACGGCGTGGAGCGCCGCGAGATAGATGCTTTTGACGTTCACCGCGAAGATGCGGTCGAACTCGGCCTCGGTCACGTCGAGCAGCGGCTTGTTGACGTGCGTGGTGCCGGCATTGTTGACGACGATGTCGAGCCGGCCAAACGCGCTCTGCGCCAGGCCGACCATGGCTTTGACGTCGGCGCTCTTGCTCACGTCGGCGCGGCACGAAACGGCGTGCTTGCCGAGGCGCGCGGCCACGTTCTTGGCGCCGGCCTCGTTGAGATCGGTGACGACGACCCTTGCGCCCTCGGCGACGAAGCGCTTGGCGATGCCCTCGCCGAAGCCCTGCGCGCCGCCGGTGACGACGGCGACTTTGTCTTGCAGTCTCAACGTATCCTCCTTGTCCTTAGCGGCGCTTTGCCTTTGCCGCCGGTTTCCTGGCGCTCCGCGCCGCCGGCCTGATCCGGGCCGCCGCGGCGCGCTTCGGCGTGGACGTGCCGGCGTCGGCGCGCCGCCTGTGCTCGAACAGGAACGGCTCGAGCGCGGCCTCGAACGCCTCGGGCTGTTCGAGGTTCACGAGGTGGCCGGACTTCGGCACCACGACGAGCTTCGCGCCCTTGATGCGCGCCTGCATCTGCCGGCCCATGTCGGCCGTGGTCAGCGTGTCGGCCTCGCCGAAGATGAGGAGCGTCGGCACCGCGATGCGGTCGAGTTCGGCGGTGCGGTTGTAGAGCGTCGTCGCCTTCAGCGTCTTGATGTAGCTGCCCTTGTGGAGCGCCGCCATGCTGGCGACGAGGCGCTGATACTGCTCCTCGGTGGCGTTGGGGCTCGAGAGCGTGCGCGCCACGATCGGCGCGATGTGGCGCGGCTCCTTGCCTTCCTCGACCAGCGGCTTCAGGCGCAGCGAGAGGAACTTCTGGCGGTCGGCCTCGGTGAAATTCTGGAAGCCGGTGAAGCTGGCCACGATCGTCAGCGTCGCCACGTGCTGCGGAAACAGCGCATAGAAATCCTGCGCGATGCGGCCGCCCATCGAGAGACCGACGAGATGCAGCTTCTTGCGCCCGTAGAACTTCAGGAGGCGGAGGATGTCGCGCGAGAAATCGCTGAAGTCGAGCTCGCCGTCGTAGTCCTCGCTGCCGTTGTAGCCGCGCGCGTCCCAGGCGACGGCGAGGAAATGCTCGCCGAATTTCTGCACCTGCTGCGTCCAGTTCGTGCGGTTGCCGCCGATGCCGTGCATGAACAGCACGAGCTCGCCGGTGCCGGCTTCGTCGACGGTAAGGCCCGGCGTCCCGGGAATGTGGCGGGTGCGGATGGCGGCCATGGTCTCTCCCTTGATTTTTTATCGGCGGACGCGGCGCGAGAGCGGATCGAGCACCAGCTTTTCGCCGGCGAAGAAGATCAGCACGATGGCGAAGCAGCAGGCGTAAAGCAACGCCGGCTTTGCGCTCTGCTGGGCTTCACCCATGAGATAGCCGATGCCGGTGCCGGTGCCGAACAGCTCGCTCACCAGCGCGATCTTCCACGCGACGCCGTAGGCGATCCTGAGCGCGCTCACGATGTAGGGCATCAGCAGCGGCAGCGTGATCTTGGCGAACACCTTCCAGCGCGAGCGCGTGAAGCTGCGCGCCATCTCGATCGCCTCGCGGTCGAGCTCTTTGAGCCCCTCGCTGATGTTGATGAGCGTGAACGGGATCAGGATCGCGACCTGGACGAAGATCGCGGTGAAATCCGAAACCCGGAACCAGATCACGGCCAGGATCGCCCAGCCGATCGAGGGAAACGAGTTCAGGAACGGCTTGATGCGCTCGTGCACGATGCCGCGCGCCCAAGGCTGGTTCGCGGGCCAGAACGCGAGGAGGCCGCCGATCAACAGCGCGAGCGTCACCGAGAACAGCACCCGCACGACGCTCGTGGCGGTGTGGCCGAGATAGACCTTGTCGGTGAAGAGCAGCCAGACCTCGTCGGCCACGGCGGCCGGCGTCGGCAGGATGTTGGCCGGCAGCGCCTTCGCCATCGCCCACCAGGCGAGCACCGCCGCCACGACGAGGCCGTCCGCCAAGACGCGCGAAAGCACGCGCTGGCGCAGCGGCAGCGAATCGGCGATCGGCTTGCGCGGGTCAGGCGGTGCCATAATGGCGCTGCAAGCGGCGCTGGACCGGCTCGAACAGGAAGCGGTCGGCGCAATAGACGAAGACGATGATCAGCAGGATGACCACGAACAGGATGGGCGTGCGATAGTCCTGGCGCGCGAGGTCGAACAGGTAGCCGAAGCCCGAGCCGCCGCCGATGAGTTCGGCCGTGAGCGCTACCTTCCACGCGACACCGAAGCTGATGCGCAGAGTCGCGAACATGAACGGGTAGAGCGAGGGGATCGTGATGCGCGTGAAGCGCTTCAAGCCCGAGCGCCCGAAGCTCCGCCCCATCTCGACGAGATCGCGGTCGAGGCTCGCCAAGCCCTCCTTCATGTTCACGAGCGCGAACGGGATCAGCACCATCGAGATCGAGAAGATCACCGTGAGATGCGTGGCGCCGAACCACAGCAGCGACAGCAGCGCCCAGCCGATGCCCGAGAACGCGTTGAGGAACGGGCTGATGCGCCCGTGGATCATCAGCGCCGTCACCGGCACGTAGTGCGCGAGGAACGCAAGCGCGCAGCCGACGAAGAACGACACCACGATCGCGATGCCGACATGCATCAGCGAATAGCCCATATGGGCGAGCTGATTCGGATCGCCGACGAAGGCCCAGAGCGCCTTCGCCGTCGTCCACGGCCCCGAGAGCGCGATCGGCGGTATCTGCGTCGCCGCCAGCGCCCAGGCGCCGATCACCAGCAGCGTGAAAAGATGCGCGGCGAGGCGGTCATACGACGGGGCCCTCAATGAAGCGCTGGCGGGCGCAAGCGTCTTCATTCCCGCGAACCACACCTGTCGTCCCCGCTTTCGCGGGGACGACAAATATCCGTCACGATGTCAACCTGGCACAACTCCCGGATCGCGCCTTCCCAAATCATCGTCTTGGCGTCGGGATAGTCCGGCAGGATCCCGAGCTCTTTCGAGAGCGCCCACACCTTGTTCATCGCGTCGACATCGTGCTGCGTGACCACGGCCGGGAAGTCGGAATATTGCTCGAACCAGGCCTTGAAATAGGCCGGGTCGTTCTTGGTCTCAGTCGCCACAGCCTTCGAAACGTCGTCGATGTTCTTGAGCGTGTAATCGATCGAGGCTTTGAGCATGCGATTGAATTCGCGATAAAGCGCGGGCTTGGCCGCGATCTTCTCGGCGTAGCCGACGTTCACCGCCGAGACCATGCGCAACTTGAACAGCTCCCACATGTCCTCGGCCGTGCGCGCGATCGGGACGAAGTCGCCGGTCTTCGCCGCTTGATAGGCCTGGCTGTGGATCAGCGTCGCGGCCTCGACCTTGTCCGTGGCAAGGGCGCCCGGAAGAGCAGGCGCCGGCAATTGCTGCCATTTGAAATCGCCGTTCTCGAATTGAACGTTCACGCCGTATTTCTTCCAGAGCGCCAGGCGCACCAGCGTGATGCCGGTCGATTGCAGGCCGTAGGTGGCGATCGTCTTGCCTTTCAAGTCCTGGATCGTCTTGTAGGGGCTGCCCTTCTTGACCCACACATGCGCGCCGTCGCCGGACTTGTGATAGCGCAGCGCGGTCGAGAGCACGCGCAGCTCGAGGCCCTGCTCCTTGGCGCGCGGCACCGCCATCACCGCCGTCATCACCACGTCCCATTGCTTGGTCGCGGTGCCCTGGATCAAGACCGGGATCTGATAGCCCTTGCCGTCGATCTCGAGCGTGTCGGATGTAACCTTGCCGTTCCGGAGCGGCCACATCACCGATTCGAGCACAGGGTCCTGGAGATAGGCGTAGGTGAGCTTCTCTTTGGCCCCGGCGGGCGCGGCGAGCGCTAAGGCGGCGGCGGCGAGATAGAGCGAAAGCTTTTTCATCGTTGCTTCTCCCAGAGGCGAAAATGTGAGTTCAGGATTCGGGCCAGCGCTGCGGCCAGGTAATGCCTTGCTTCTGCATCATGCGCTGAAACGCGGGCCGCGCCTGCACGGTTTCGGCGATGCGGCGGATGTTGGGATAGTGCCACATCGTCTTTGTCATGAAGCGCGTCCAGCGCGCCATCATCGTGAGATAGATGTCGCACACCGTGTATTGGCCGCCGGCCATCCAGCGATTGGCGCCGATGCCGGCATCGAGCACCGCGAAATTGCGCTGCAGCTTTTCCTCGGCGCGAGCCTTGAACGCGGCCTGAGTCGCGGGCTCGGGAAACGTGAAATCGGGGTGCCACCAATCGATGAGGCCGGCCTGCACCGTGTTCGTCAGGTAGGTGAGCCACTGATAGAATCGGCCGCGGTCGGGCGTGTTGACCGGCGGCACCAGCTTCGCGTCGGGATGCTTGTCGCAGAGATACTGGCAGATTGCCGCGGTCTCGAAGATGACAAAGTCGCCGTCGACCAGCGTAGGTATCCGGCCGTTGGGATTGAGCTTCTTGTAGGCGGGCTGCTCGTGCTCCTTGGCCCCGATATCGAGCTTGATCATCTCGTAAGGCGCGCCGGCCTCTTCCAACACCGTCTGCGGCGCCATCGAGGCGGTACCCGGAGCCCAATAGAGCTTGTACATCGCGCTCGCCTCACGCCGCCGCCGGCTCGGCCTCGAGCTGCGTGAACAGCTCGTGGAGACGGGCGCGCTGGCGTTGCAGATCCTCGCTGCCGGCGATGTCGCGCGGGCGCGGCGCGGTCACCGCGAGCGTCTCCAACACGCGCGTCGGCTTGTTGGAGAGCAGCAGGATGCGGTCGGCGAGCACGAGCGCCTCCTCGATGTCGTGCGTGACGAAGACGACGGTCTTGCCGGTCTGCTGCCAGATCGAGACCAGCTCGGCGCGCAGCCGCCGGCGCGTGTTGACGTCGAGCGCCGAGAACGGCTCGTCCATCAGGATGATGCGCGGGTCGACCGCGAGCGCGCGGGCGATGGCGACGCGCTGGCGCTCGCCGCCCGACAGCATCGAGGGATATTTCTCGGCGTCGCGCGCGAGCCCGACGAGGGCCAGGAGCTCGCGCGCCCGCTTCTGCATTTCGGCGGACTTCATTCCGTCGTAGCGAAGCTCCATGCCGAGCACGACGTTGCCGAGGGCGCTCCGCCACGGAACGAGGCGCGGCGACTGGAAGACATAGGCGAGCGAGCGCCAGGCTTCGGCCGGCTTCTTGCCGTCGACGGCGACGGTGCCGCCCTGCACCGGCAGAAGATCGCCCATCAGGCGCAGCGAGGTGGATTTTCCGCAGCCGGAGGGGCCGAGAATGCAGAGGAACTCGCCCTCGTCGGCGGAGAAGCTCAGCTCGTCGAAAATGACGTCGCCGCCGAGCCGGGTCGAGACCCGCTCGAAGGCCAGAATCTGCCGCGCCACGGCTCCCTCGCTCTCGCGACAAGGCGATGCCGCGACCTTACCGGCGCCCGCCGGAGCTTGGCAAGTTAACCGCACCAGACGTGAAGCTGCGGTAGGTGCGGTGAATTCCGTTGGTACAATTCCATAGTCGTCCCGGCGAAAGCGGGGACCCATGTCAACGCCTGCATTCATTTTCGTGCTTCGGCACCGCACAGGCGCAGCGTGGGCGAAACGCCGTGCTTTCCGATGGGCGGTCGTTGCCGGTGAGATGGGTCCCCGCATTCGCGGGGACGACAAGATTTATGCAACTGATTTCGCCCAACCCGCGCTGGGCCGACGCGCCGGTCAATCCTCGACCGGGACGCGCCCGACTTGGCGCGGGCCGACATTGCCGTCGGCCGAGAGCAAAATCGCGATGGGCCGCGTCGCGTCGAATTTCGAGAGCGCGATGTTGATGATCACCATGAACGGCACGCACAGGAACATGCCGAGCACGCCCCAGACCAAGCCC
This sequence comes from Pseudomonadota bacterium, assembly GCA_046723285.1. GTDB lineage: Bacteria > Pseudomonadota > Alphaproteobacteria > Bin65 > Bin65 > SBBV01. The sequence continues at coordinate 5,154 of JBKOUH010000297.1, read as the reverse complement.
CAGAACACGAGGGAGACGATGATGACCAGCGAGGAGAGGTTGAGCGAGCGGCCGACCAGTCGCGGCTCGACCGCGTTGTTCATCACCACCTGGATCGTCACGATCGCCACGGAGACGGACCCGATCAGCCAGATGTCGGTGAACTGGATGATCAGCAGCAGCATCGGTCCCAGCACGCTGATGATCGCGCCGACGGTCGGGATGAAATAGCTTATGAAGGTGATGACGGCCCAGAACTCCGCGAGCTGTAGCCCGATCGCCTTCATGATCGCGTAGACGAGCAGGGCAGTGATCAGGCCGAGCGCGGTCTTGATGCGCACATAGGTCTTGATGTCGTGGCTGATCTCCTCGAACGCGGTGCGCACCTGGGTGTGCTGCGATTCGCTGCGCGACATCGCCTCGAGCTTGCGGCTGAAGGTGCGGTGCTCGAGCAGCAGGAAGCCGGTGTAGATGAGGATGAGCCCCAGATCGCCGGCGAGGCTGGTCAGCGCGAAGGCGGTGCGCTGGACCATGGTCGGGATGCTGATGCGCCCGACGAGGCCCTCGAGCGGATTCTCCTGCGGCAGCCCCATCATCTGCGCGCCCTGGCGCACGAGCTGCTGGAAACGGTCCTGGTATTGCGGCGCCGAGGCGATCAGCTCGCTGATGCTGGAATTGATCAGCGCCACGAGGATCCAGATCGCGCCGACGACGCCGGCGATGGCGAGCAGCATCGCGGGCACGTAGGGGATGCGCAGGCCGAAGCGGCGCGTGGCCATGATCGTCTGCTGCAGCGTGATCATCAGGTACCACAGCATCACCGCGACGACGAGCGGTTGCAGGAACGACTGACCGATGATCAGAACGTAGACCGTCAGGGCCAGGATGCCTAACGCGGCGCAGACATTGAGGAATTTCAGCTGCATGCGGCGGCGCAGGAGGGCCTCGGACGGCGGTGAACGGACAGTCTAGGGGCGGTTCCGCCGCTTGTCGATTGCGGAGCCGCCCCCTTGCCTCTGGCGAAGCCGGGCCGCTTGGGGAAGAATGCCGGTCAGCCGGGGCCGCGTGCGGCTTCGCCGCCGCCGGCTTCGCGCACGAAGCGCGAGAGGACAACAAGGCAACCGGAGGGACCTAATTCCATGTACAGGAGACTCGTTTCGACCCTGGCGCCCGCGGCGCTGGCGGCGGCGCTCGCCGCTTCCCCCGCGACGGCCCAGGACGTCAAGATCGGCGCGCTGTTCGGCATCACCGGACCGATCGCGTCGCTCGTTCCGCCCATCGTCGAAAGCGCCAAGCTCGCCGTCAAGCAGGTCAACGAGCAGGGCGGCATCGGCAAGGGCGGCAAGCTCGAAATGATCGTCGCCGACGGTGCGTGCAATCCGCAAACCGCCGCCGCCGCCGCCAAGAAGCTGGTTGATATCGATAAGGTGGTCGGCATCGTCGGCGAGCTCTGCAGCGGCGCCACGATCGCCGCCGCCGAGAGCGCGGGCATCCCGACCGGCACCGTCATGATCTCGCCGGCCTCGACCGCGCCCAACATCTCGACGCTCAAGGACAAGGATTTCGTGTTCCGCACCTGCCCCTCCGACGCCTTCATCGGCCAGGTGGCCGCGCACTATGTGATGAAGCGCGGCATCAAGGTGCTGGCGCTCACCTACATGAACAACGACTACGGCCGCGGCCTCGCCACCGCGTTCCGCGACGAATACAAGAAGATCGGCGGCAAGATCACGGCCGATCTCGAGCACAACGAGAAGGCCGTCTCGTTCCGCTCCGAACTCGCGACGCTCGCCAAGGACAAGCCGCCCTACCTCTTCGTGATCGGATACGCGAACTCGTCGGGACCGGTCATCCTGAAGCAGGCGCTCGAGGGCGGCTTCTTCAAGAAGTTCATCGGCTCCGAAGGCACGCGCGACGCCAAGGTCTATCAGCAGGTCGGGATCAAGAATCTCGAAGGCATGATCCACCTCGTCGGCGGCGATCCGGGCAGCAAGAGCCTCGATGCGTTCAATGCCGAGCTCGCCAAGATCAACAAGGACTTCATCGGCAAGCCCTATGTCGCGCACAGCTACGACGCGGCGTTCATGCTCGCGCTCGCGATCGAAGTGGCCGGCTCGCAGGATCGCACCAAGATCCGCGACGCGCTGCGCCGGGTCGGCTCGCCCGGCGGCGTCGCGATCATGCCCGGCGAGTGGAAGAAGGCGAAGGATGCGATCGCCAAGAAGCAGAAGATCCACTATGTCGGCGCGGCCGGCACCCACTACTTCGACAAGAACGGCGACGTCAACGGCGTCGTCGACGTCTACGAGATCAAGGGCGGCAAGGACAACAAGCTCCAGACGCTCCGCTCGGTGAACATGTAAGCGAAAATGCGCCGCACCGTTCCGCGACGCATACGACACTCGGGGGCGGATCGAAAGGTCCGCCCCTTATTCATTCGAGAATTTGATGCAGCGAATTCAAATTTCTTGTCGTCCCTGCTTGCGCGGGGACGACAAGGATAACCAAGCGGCGATTGTTCGCGGTTCGCCGGGCTACTTCGCCGTGGGTCCGCCCGCGAGCTTCGGCGGGCGCTCGGGCAAAAGTCCGGCCGGGAACCACTGCAGCACGACGACGAGCAGAAGGCCGACGAGGAACATTTTCAAATAGGCGATCTTGACGCCCCATTCGGGCGGCAGCGCGCCAGTTATGAGCTCGGAGGCGGTCCACAGCAGCCACACCAGCACCGCGCCCAGGATCGCGCCGCGATTGTTGCCGCTGCCGCCGACGATGAGCATGACCCAGACGAGGAACGTCGCGTAGAGCGGCTCGCTCGCCTCGGGGTGGAACACCTTCAGGTAATGCGCAGTGAGCGCGCCGCCGAGCCCCATGAAGGCCGAGCCGATGATGAAGGCCTGGAGGCGGAAGGCTTCGACGTCCTTGCCCATCGCCGCCGCCGCGGTCTCGTTGTCGCGGATCGCGCGCATCACGCGGCCCCAGGGCGAATTGCGCGCGCGCTGCAGGAACAGATAGACGGCGAACACGATGAGGCCGATCAGCAGCATCATCGCGATCTCGCCCCAGGGACGGTTCATCGTCTCGAACGGGCGCGGAATGCCCTTGATGCCGTAAGCGCCGCCGGTGAAGGTTTCCTCGTTGAGCGCCACGAGCCGGATGATCTCGGCGATGCCGATCGTTGCGATCGCGAGGTAGTCGCTGCGCAGACGCAGGCAGATGCGCCCCACCGCCCACGCCACGGCCGCGGCGATGACGGTGGCGGCGAGCCAGCCCGCCGGCATCGGCCAGCCCAGTCCGCCGACATCGACTCCGCCCGTAAGCGCGGGCGGCGTCGTCAGTAGCGCCGAGGTATAGGCGCCGACCGCGAAGAATCCGGCGATGCCGACATTGAAGAGGCCCGTCATGCCCCAGCAGAGATTGAGGCCGAGCGCCATCACCGCGTAGATGCCGCCCATCGTGACCAGCGCCGTGAAGTAGAGGAGAAGTCCGCCGAGTTCCATCGCGCTGCTCCTCAGAGAACTCTGCCGCGCAGCAGGCCTTGCGGGCGCCAGATCAGCATGATGATCATGATCGCGAAGGCGAGGCCGGTCTTGTAGCCGGGCGAAATGATCGGCTTGTCCAATTCGAGCAGTTTGGCGCCGAAGATCTGCACCGTGTCCCAGGCCGGATAGCTCGAGAGTTCCTCGACCATGCCGATCACGAGCCCGCCCAGGATCGCGCCGTAGGGCCGGCCGAGGCCGCCCAGGATCGCGGCCGCAAAGAGGGGCAACAGCTGGTCCCAGCCGAGCGTCGGTTTTATCTGCGTGTCGATCGCCATGAGCACGCCGGCGGCCGCCGCGAGCACGGCGCCGACGATCCAGGTCCAGGCGATGACGCGCTCGGTGCCGATGCCAGTGACGCGCGCCAAATCGGCGTCGTCGCTCATCGCGCGCATCGCCTTGCCCATCTTGGTGCGCGTCAGCAGCAGGTGCAGCGCAATCACCAGGACGAGCGCCGTGCCGACGATGATGATGTGCTTTTCGTGGATGCGGAACGGCTCGAGGCTCTCCAGCGGCGGCTCGATGCCTTCGACGTAGGGCGCCGGCTGCACGCCCCAGATCAGCATGATGGCGGCGCGGAGCATGAGCGCCACGCCGAACGACGCGATCACGACCACGATCGGGCGCGATTTCCGGAACGGGCGATAGGCCAGGTTGTCGATGACGAGCGCGGCGGCGGCGGTGCCGGCGATGGCGAACGGCAGCGCCACGAGCGGCGGCCAGTCCGCGGCCACGACCACGGCATAGGCGAGATAGGCGCCGAACGTCATGAGGTCGCCATGCGCGAAATGCGCGAAGCGCAGGATCGAATAGATCATCGAGACGCCGATGGCACCCAGTGCATAGATGCTGCCGAGGATGAGGCCGGGGACGAGGTAGTTGTTGATGAATTCGATCACAGCAAAGCTCGCACCCGCATCAGTGGCCTCCGCCCAAGAACGACTCCGCGACCTCGCGGTTGGCGAGCAGTGCGGCACCGGTGTCGGTGAAGCGGTTCTCGCCAGTGGCGAGCACGTAGCCGCGATGGGCGAGCCCGAGCGCCTGCTTGGCGTTCTGTTCGACCATGAGGATCGCGACGCCCTCGCGGTTGATCGCGCGGATGCAGGCGAAGATCTCGTCCATCGCGCGCGGCGAGAGGCCGGCGGTGGGCTCGTCGAGCAGCAGCACCTTCGGTTCCACCATCAGCGCGCGGCCGACCGCGAGCATCTGGCGCTGGCCGCCCGAAAGCTCGCCCGCCGCCTGGCGCCGCTTCTCGGCGAGCGGCGGAAACAGCGTGTAGACGCGGTCGTAGACCGAGCGCGGCACCGCGCTGCGGACGAACGCGCCCATCTCGAGGTTCTCGTGCACCGAGAGCGAGACGAAGACGTTCCGTTCCTGAGGCACATAGGCGAGGCCGCGGCGAACGCGCTGCTCGGTCGGCAGGCGCGCGATGTCTTGACCGTCGAACGTGATGCGGCCCTCGCGCAGCGCCACCAGGCCAAACACGGCCTTCATCACCGTGGATTTCCCGGCGCCGTTGGGGCCGATGATGACGACGATCTCGCGCGCGTCGAGGCGCATCGAGACGCCCTTCAGGATATCGGCACCGCCATAGCCGCCCACGAGACCTTCGGCGACGAGCATCAGGCGGCCGCGGCCT
>JBKOUH010000100.1:0-6946 GCA_046723285.1 Pseudomonadota bacterium | reverse complement strand
AATTGCTGCACGTCCTTTCGGCCAACAAGCGCGAGATCTTCTTCAAGGTCAGGCTCTACAATTCGCTGCCCTATCTCTTCTCGGCCCTGAAGATCGCCTCGAGCACCGCCGTCATCGGCGCCATTGTCGGCGAATGGATCGGCACCAACACAGGGATCGGCGCGCTGATCGTACAGGCGACTTACGCCTTCGACTCCGCGCTGCTCTACGCGACCGTGATCGTGGGATCGGCGTTCTCGGTCACGTTCTTCCTCATCATCACCCTGATCGAGAGGCTGGTCATCAACTGGCAGCCCAACATGGCCTTATAGAAAGCCGGCGCAGGAGTTCAGGCATGAGCACTCAACCTCAGACCGTCAAGGAAAGCGCGCGCGATGCGCGCGTGGTCGCGCGCTCCGACGTCGTCGTGGTGGGCGGCGGCCCGGCGGGCTTCGCGGCGGCGATCGCGGCCCGGCGTAACGGCGCCAGCGTCACGCTGCTCGAACGTTATCCCTATCTCGGTGGCCTCGCTTCGGGCGGGATGGTCATCGTGCTCGACGACATGTGCAACGGCCGCGAGATCACCGTGCGCGGCCTTTGCACGACGATGGTCGAGCGCATGAAACATCTCGGCCTCGCCGTCTACCCGCCCGAGGCCGAGCGCATCCACGACGAAGCGATGTGGCGCAAATGGTCGCGCTGGGGCGTATTTGACTTCCACAGCCATCTGAAGCCGCACCCGATATGCTACGCGGTCGCGTTCGACCCCGATGGCTGGAAACGCGTCTCGAACGAGCTCGTGAAGGAGCACCGCGTCGACGTCCGGCTCCACAGCTGGTTCTCCCGTGCCATCGTCGAGGACGGGCGCATCCGCGGCGTGATCTCGGAGACCAAGGCCGGCCGCGAGGCGGTGCTGGGCGATGTCGTCATCGACGCCACCGGCGATCTCGACGTCGCCGCCGCGGCGGGCGCGCCGTTTGCCCACGGCGCCTACATCGTGACCACGGTGTTCCGCCTCGGTGGCGTCGACACCGACGCGGCCGAACGCTTCCAATACGGCGAGCCGCAAACATTCCATGCGCTCGACATCGAAGCCAAGCGCATCATGGGCGGCTCGTGGGCTTATTGGTGGCTGAAGACGCCGTTGCCCGGCGTGGTGTGGTGCAACTGCCCGCACATGACCGGCTACGACGGCCTCAAGGTCGAGGACCTTTCCCGCGCGGATTTCGAGGGCCGCGAACGCATCTACGCGCTGGTCGACTTCGTTCGCCGCAAGATGCCGGGCTTCGCCAATGCCTATGTCGTCGACGTCGCGCCGCAAACGGGGATTCGGCAAACGCGCCTGCTCGACGGCGAATACATTGTCACGAAAGAGGATATCGCCGAGCGGGTGCACTTCGCCGACAGCGTGGCGCGCGGGCGCGACTATTACACGCCCTATCGCGCGCTGCTGCCGAAAGGCGTCGAGCAACTGCTCGTCGCCGGGCGGCACTATTCCGCCACCTCGGCCGCGCAAAAGATATCGCGCGAGATTCCGCCCTGCATGGCGATGGGCGAAGCGGCCGGCATCGCGGCCACGCTGGCCTTGAACGCCGGCACGACCGTGCGCGAGGTCGACGCGCGGCAGATTCAGAAGCTCGTACGCGCGCAGGGCGGCGATCCCGGCGACCTGCCCTCGGCCAATGCGACGTTGCTGGAGAAGGCGGCATGACCTTGCCGCTCGAAGGCATTCGCGTCATCGACTTCACCCAGGTGATGATGGGGCCGTGCGCTACGCAGATGCTCGGTGATTACGGCGCCGACGTCATCAAGATCGAGCGGCCCGGCACGGGCGACCTTTCGCGCACATCCTATCCCGATCCCGCCGGCTTGCAGAACCCGGTTTATTGCAGCCTCAACCGCAACAAGCGCAGCATCGTGCTCGATTTGCGCGACGCGGAGAAGAAAGCGCTGCTGCGCCGCCTCATCGACGGCGCCGACGCGGTCGTGAACAATTTCCGCGCCGGCGTCATGGAGCGCATGGGCTTCGGCTACGACGAGCTGAGCCGCAGCAACCCGCGCCTCGTCTACGCCGTCGGCACCGGCTACGGCCCGGCGGGCCCCTACGCGCACAAGGGCGGGCAGGACGTGCTGGCGCAAGCGATAAGCGGCGTGATGGCGCGCCTCTCCGATCCTGACCTGCCGATGTCGATCTACGCCACGGCCCTCGCCGACTATTCCTGCGGCATGCACATGGTGCAGGGGATCCTGCTGGCGCTGCTGCAGCGGCAACAGACCGGCCGCGGGCAGATGGTGAGCGTGTCGCTCTACGATTCCATGCTCGCCATGCAGATGCAGGAAGGTGCGATGTCGCTGATGCGCGACCACGACCTCAACTGGGGCGCGATGCCGCTCTCGGGCGTGTTCGCGACCCAGGACGGCGCCGTGGTGCTGGTGGGCGCCTTCAAGACCCATCCGTTGCGCGACATATCGACGGCGCTCGGCGTCGCCGATCTCTCGCTCGATCCGCGCTTTGCCGATCACGCGGCGCAGGTCAAGAATCGCCGCCCGCTCCACGCAATCTTCCGCGAACGGTTCGCCTCGAACACCACCGATCATTGGATCGCGCGGCTCGAAGAGCAGGATTTGCTTTGCGCGCCGGTGAAGACGATGAAAACGGCGCTCGCCGACGAGCAAACGCGGGTTAACGGCATGATCCTCGAGGCGCGCGGGGCCGACGGCGCCCCGCTGCGCCTCATCGGCTCGCCGATCCACATGTCGGCCGCCGACGTGCAGGCGCGGCGGCCGCCGCCGCGGCTCGGCGAACATACCGACGAGATCCTGGCCGAGTTCGCCGGCGCTCGGCGCGGAGTGACCGCGTGAGCGTCCGCTGCGAGATTAAGGATCACGTGGCCTGGGTCACGATCGACCGGCCCGACGTGCTCAACGCCATCGACGATGCGAGCGAGGCGCGGCTGCGCGAGATCTGGCTGGAGCTCGAGCAGAATCGCGAAGTCCGTGTTGCCGTGCTGACGGGCGCCGGCGACCGGGCGTTCTGCGCCGGCGCGGACGTCAAGAGCACCGGCAAGGAAGGCCTCGATTACTGGGCGCAACCGCGGGCCGGCGGGTTCGGCGGCATTTCGATTCGCACCACGCTCGACATCCCGGTCATCGCGCGCGTCAACGGCCACGCGCTCGGCGGCGGCTTCGAAATGGTCCTGGGCTGCGACATCGTCGTGGCTTGCGACGAGGCGACGTTCGGATTGCCCGAGCCGAAACTCGGGCGATTGCCGCTCGATGGCGGCATGCTGCTGTTGTCGCGGCAGATTCCGAGGAAGCAGGCGATGGGCATGCTGCTGACGGGCCGGCGCGTTCCCGCCGCCGAAGGCTACCGGCTCGGATTCGTCAACGAGGTGGTGCCGCGCGCCAAGCTCGACGAGGCCGTCGCGCGCTGGCTCGCCGACATCGTCGCCTGCGCGCCTCTTTCTCTGCGGGCGATCAAGCAAATCGTCAATGCGACCGCCCAATTGAGCATCGAGCAGGCGCAGTCGCTGCGGCTGCCGGCGCTGATCGAAGCGCTGCGCAGCGAGGATGGGCTGGAAGGGGTTCGCGCGTTTCAGCAGAAGCGCAAGCCGGTGTGGCGCGGCCGCTGAGCGGCGCTCAATCCTCGGCGATGTCCTCGAACCAGAGCTCCGGCTTCGTGCGGATGAACTCGCGCATCAGGCTTCTGCAGCGCTCGTCGTTCATCAGCATGACCTCGACGCCGTGATCGCTGAGAAACGCGAGGTTTCCGGGGAAAGTCTCCGCCTCGCCGACGACCACCTTCTTGATGCCGAATTGAACGATGGTGCCGGCGCACATCATGCACGGGCTCAGCGTCGTATAGAGCACGCAGTCCTTGTAGTTGCGCCTGCGGCCCGCCTTTCGCAGACAATCCATCTCGCCATGCGCGATGGGGTCGCCGCCTTGGACGCGGCGATTGTGTCCGACGGCGAGAAGCGAGCCCTTATGCGTCAGCGCGGCCCCGACCGGGACTCCGCCTTCGTCGAAGCTCTTCTTGGCCTGCTCATAGGCAAGCCGCATCCCCTCGGCGTCGTTCGTGGGCGTGCTCATGCGACTCTCCCGGCGGGCTCACTCATGCCACTGCGACCGGCGTCCAATTCTTTACCAGCTTGGTCGAGGGCAAGCCGGGATCGAGCAGTTTCTGCGCCTGATCGCAGCCGGCGACGGGTAGCCCCCACTCGTGTGGCCGGAGACGATCGCCGTGCCCCGGTGCCGCGAACTCTTAGTGCTTGTGGGGCCGGGCGACCGGGTTGCCGCATGCGTCGCTGACCGGGCGCAGGACGCCGCCGGCGGCGTTCCTGATTTTCAGCGCCGAGCGCTTCGCGCGCTCGACGATGGCGCCGACGTCGTAGCCGACCATTTTCCCGTGGCGCTTCACGATGCGCCCGTCGACCATGACGGTATCCACGTTCGCCGGCGTGGCGGATTGGACGATCGTCGTTTCGATGTTCGCCAGTGGCGCGATGTTTAGATCGCCGGTGCGGACGAGGATCAGGTCCGCGCGCTTGCCCGGCGTGAGCGAGCCGGTGACGTCGGCGAGGCCGAGCGCGCGCGCGCCGTTGATCGTGCCCATCTCGATCGCATCGTAAAAGCTCAGCGGCGCCAGCTTCTCGGTGTCGGTGCCCTTCCACGGCATGCACATGTTCCAGGTGAATCGCATGTTCTCGAACATGTTCGGCGGCGCGATCGAAGTGGCATCGGACGACAGCGACACCGAGACGCCGGCCGCCCGCGCCTTCATCAGTGCGACGCGCGGATCGCCGTGCTCGCCGAGGCGGAATTCCGAATGGGTCGAGAAGCTCAGCGAGGTCTTGGTGCGCGCCATCGCCTCGCGATCGCTGTCGGTCGCGGCGATATAGTGGCAGAAGAGGAATTTGGCGCCGAGATAGCCGCGCCGCTCGTAGTCCGCGGCGTCGTCGGAATTGGGCTGAGTCTGGCTCGCGTGAATGCAGACGCCGAGCCCGCGCTTCAGCATGTCCTGCATCTCGGTGTGAAAGACGCGCGCATCGCTCTGCACCATGCCGCGGAGATTGACGCCGAGGTGGACGAGCCCATCGAGGCGCGAGCGGTCCGCGAACCACTCCGACTGCACGCGGCCGAGATCCTCGAACTTGTTGACGACGTCGGCCGGAAGGCGGTCGATGTGGCCTATGGAATAGCGCGCGCGCAATCCGGAGTCGCGATGCGCCCTGAGCTCGGCGTCGACGTGCTGCGGCGAGCGATTGTTGTGCGACCAGTTGTGCACCGTGGTGACGCCGCCGCTCGCGAGCTCGGCCAGGCCCAGGATCACGCTGTTGTAGAAATCGTCCGCGTCGTAGAGCTCGCCCGTCGCCCACTTCGCCGGGAAGTATTCGAAGCCGTCGTCGGAGATGAAGTTGCGGCCGAGCGTGCTCCACATGTGATAGTGCGAGTCGATCAGCCCCGGCATGACGATCATGTCGGCGGCGTCGATGACCTCGGCGCCGTCGGCCGCGAGGTTGGGGCCGATATTCGCGATGGCGCCGTTGCGCACGAGCACGTCCGCCTTCGGCAAGGTGCCGAGCTTGGGATCGACCGTGATCACCGCGCCATTCTTGATGAGATAATTCGAGCGTGCCTTGCCGACGCCGTTCGTCATGCGCTGGACCTTTCGAATGCAGCCGTACGGCCGGACGCGAGGCCGGCCGACGGCGCTAACCCCGTGTCGGCGGCTTACTTCGCCGGCAGATACCGGTTGGTCATGGCCTTCGCCACGTCGACCTTCGCTGGAATCAGCTTCTGCTCGCGCATGAACTGTTCCTGCGCGGCCCACACTTTCATGTCCTGCCAGCCGAGCCCGTGCGCCTGCGTGTCGGGGCTCTGCGATATGCGCGCGATCTCGGCGAGATTGGCCGCCGCCTCGGCCGCGTTGAGCTCGGGCACGTGCTTACGCATTCCTTCGACGGCCTCTTTCTGGTTCTTGATCGCCCAGTCCTGGCCCTTCGCCCAGGCGCGCAGGTAGCGCCGCGCCAACTCAGGATTCTTGGCGAGCACGCGCTCGTCGGCCACGACGCCGAACGTGTAGTAGCGCGGCACGCCATTTTCGTAGAATGCGAAGTACTTGTAGGTCGCCTTGTCGTCGGGCGACTTCTTGATCTGCACGTTGTACATCGCCGGCTCGGACCAGGTGATCGCATCGCCCAGCCCGTCGATGCGCTTGCTCAGCAGCAGCGGCATCGGCGTGAAGCCGACGGTGACGATCTTGACCTTGGAAAGATCGACGCCCGACTTCTTGAGCGAATATTCCAGCATGGTTTTGTTGAATGGAATGCCGGTGACGCCGAGCGTTTTGCCCTCGAGCTGCTTCAGGCTCGTGACGCCCGCATCGGCGGGGACCATGATGCCCGCCGTGCCGAACTGGTGATTGGTCGCGATCGAAATCACCGGAAGCCCGCGGCTGCGCGCGGTGATCACTTCGGTCGAGTGCGCGGTGGCGAAGCTTACGCCGCCGCTGGCCAAGAGCTTCACGCCGTCGGCCGGCGTCGCCGGCGAGACGAACGATACGCTGAGCTTCTCCGCATCGAAAAATTTGTTGTCCACGGCGCCGAAAAGGCCGGCGTCCCAGATGCCCGGCTGCGTCAGCAAAGCCACCTTGATGGCCTCCGCTTGAGCCGGCGCAAACCACGCCGGCGCGGCCAGCGCAAACGCCGCAAGTAAGCTCCTGCTCAATGTCCGTTGCAGCCCGATCATGGTCTCCCTCCATTCACAAGCATCATGGTGATTACTCGGCCCGACGACGACGGCCCGAATCGTTCGGCGCGAAGCTTAGGACTCGTTTGAACGAGTGGTCAAGAAATGGGCCCGCAGGCCGGCATTGCGATGCAAAAAGCGCTGTGGGCGGTCGCCCATCCTGCCGATTGCCCTAGCCGGTGCCCGTGTCGAGCGGCTTGACCGCAGTCGCGGGCAC
>JBKOUH010000283.1:0-1822 GCA_046723285.1 Pseudomonadota bacterium | reverse complement strand
GTGCATCGCCGCGAGCGGATCGAGCTCGGGGTCGAGCTCGAGCATCCGCGTGGCGCAGCGGTGCACCCAGGCGCTCGTCGTGGGCCCGTGCACGGGAGGAAAGGTGGAGTCTGGAGCTTGCGCGTCGGGGCTCATCGATCGGGGCCGGAGAGCGGGAGCGCAAGGCTAGGCACGCGTCGCCGGCGCGTCGCTGCCGTCCGGCGAGACCGCGTGGCGTCCGTGCGGATTTCACGGCGCCCTCGCGGCGCGTCGGCGATCAGTCGTTCGTCATCACGAGCTTGCCGCGGACCGTGCGCGAGCCCATCCGCTCGTACGCGGCGGGCAGCTCGCGCATCGGCAACCTGCGATCGATCACCGGCTTGACCTTGCCTTCGGCATACCAGCGGGCGAGCTCGGCGAGCGCGGCGGCGTTGGCCTTCGGCTCGCGGCGGGCGAACTCGCCCCAGAAGACGCCGACGATCGACGCTCCCTTGAGCAATGCGAGGTTGAGCGGCAGCGCCGGAATCGCCCCCTGCGCGAAGCCGATGACGAGATAACGCCCGCGCCACGCGATCGAGCGGAACACCGGCTCGGCGAGGTCGCCGCCGACCGGGTCGTAGACGACGTCGGGGCCCTTGCCACCGGTCAGCTCCTTGAGGCGGTCGCGGATGTTCTCGCTCGCGTAGTTGATCGTCTCGTCGGCGCCGATCGAACGGCACAGCTCGCCCTTCTCGTCGCTCGACGATGCCGCGATGACGCGCGCGCCGAGCACCTTGCCGATCTGGATCGCCGCGGTGCCGACGCCGCCGGCGGCGCCGAGGACGAGCAGTGTCTCGCCCGCCTTGAGCTGCCCGCGGTCGATGAGCGCGTGGTGCGTCGTCGCGTAGGTGAGGATGAACGCCGCCGCATCGTCGAACGCGAAGCCCGCCGGCAGCGGCAGGACGAGCGCCGCGTCGACGACGGCGTGCGTCGCGAAGCCGCCGGTGCCGCCGAAGGCAGCGACCGCGTCGCCGACCTTGACGTGCTTCACCCCGGCGCCGACGGCGTCGACCGTTCCCGCGTACTCGGAGCCGGGAACGAACGGCAGCGGCGGCTTCATCTGGTATTTGTTCTGGACGATGAGCAGGTCGGGAAAGTTGAGGCTCGCGGCGCGGATCGCGACGCGCACCTGGCCGGCCTGCGGCTGCGGCGTCGGCAGCTCCTTCCATTGCAGCGCCTCGACACCGGTCGGGTTTTCGCACAGCCACGCATGCATGCTCGATCCTTTTCGCGAACGCGTTCGCCCGAGATGGGCGGTGACGAAGATCATACGCAGCGTGACGCGGCGATCGGCGTCGGCGGCGACTCCCTACAATCTTCGCGTGCGCATCCTGATCGCGAACGACGACGGCTACCTCGCTCCCGGGCTGGCCGCCCTCGTCAAGGCATGCGAAGGGCTCGGCGACCTCGACGTCGTCGCTCCCGAGCAGAACGCGAGCGGCACGTCGAACTCGCTGACCCTCAACCGCGGCCTGTCGGTCTACGTCGCCGCGAACGGCCACCGCTACATCAACGGCACGCCGTCGGACTGCGTCCACCTCGCGCTCTCGGGCCTGCTCGAGCATCGTCCGGACCTCGTCGTCGCGGGGATCAACCAGGGCGCGAACATGGGCGACGACACGCTGTATTCGGGAACCGTCGCCGCGGCGATGGAAGGCTTCCTGTTCGGCATGCCGGCGATCGCGTTCTCGCAGGTGCAAAAGGGCTGGCACGAGCTCGACGCCGCCGCGCGCGTCGCCCGCAGCGTGATCGAGCACGTGTTGCGCGAGCCGCCGGCGGCGGCGCACTATCTTCTCAACGTCAA
>JBKOUH010000419.1:0-4004 GCA_046723285.1 Pseudomonadota bacterium | reverse complement strand
GGCCAAGGCCGAGCCGGGCGCCCTCGATCACTGCGTCGCCGGCCATTGCTCGGCGGAAGCTGGCCACAAAGGGCTGCTCGATCGCCTCGGCCTGAAGCCGCTGCTCGATCTCGGCATGCGCCTCGGCGAAGCATCCGGCGCCGCGGTCGCTATCGGCATCCTCCGCGCCGCCGTCGCCACCCACTCCGGCATGGCCACGTTCGAGGAGGCCGGCGTCAGCGACAAGCCGAAATAGCAAACCACCGACAGCGGCGACGAAGCAAAGATAACAGGAGGCACAGAGACGTGGAGGAAGTGGGGGAAGTGAAGAACGGCGCGCCGGAGGCGCGCAAGAATTTTTCTCCCTCTTCCTCTGCGCCTCCACGCCTCCTGTAAACTTTCGCTCTTACCCGTGCACGAACCCGGTTCCGGTGCGGTCGGCGGGGTCGGGGCCAAGGCCGAGGCTGCGCTGGCGGAGATCGTCCCATGCGGCCAGGCGCTCCCAGCGCGGCGGGCGCAGCGGCTTGCCGTCGTCGCCGAGGAACGGGTTCGGCAGGAACACCGTCATCTGCTGCTCGCCGCCGCCGTTGAACATGCGGAAGCCCCAGGTGTTGGGCGCGCCGGTTTTGGGGTTGAGTCCGCGATAGAGCTCGGCGCGGCTGCAGCGGCGGTGGCGGGCGAGCGCGGGCGGCGTCGGCGATGCACTCACGCCCTTGGTCTCGCCGATGCAGAGGTGGAAGTGCCAGGCGCCGAAATCGACGGTGACGTAGCCGTCGAGGAGCCCGATCTTCTTGGGCGGCCCCGGTGCCCGTACTTCCCAGGCGGCGCCCTGGATCAGCAGGCCGAAGACGATTGTCTCCCAATAGGTCTCGAACACGTGCTTGATCAGCGCGTGCAGCGCCGGCTCGTCGGTCGCAACCGGAAAGATCTCGACCCGGCCCATTCCGGGCTCGTCGACGACGTGCGGCAAAGGTGCGAGCATGCGGTTTGGCCCCGATTCGGCTTCGGATTCGGGCAAGACTGTGGCATCTGCCGTCCGTAACCATCAAGTGTAACCTTTCGGTATTCCTCCGAGGCGTATGCGCGCGACATGACGGGCAAGTTCCCGAGGGTCATGCTGATCACCGGCGGCGCCCGCGCGGGCAAGAGCCGCTATGCGGAGCGCCTGATGACGGCGCGGCCCGCGCGCCACGCCGTGGTGGCAACCGCGACGCCCGGCGATCCCGAGATGGCCGAGCGCATCGCGCGCCACAAGTCCGAGCGCGACAAGAGCTGGGAGGTGATCGAGCAGCCGATCTCGATCCGCTCGGCGATCCGCAATGCGGCGCGCCCCGACCGCATCGTGCTGGTCGATTGCCTCACGCTCTGGATCAGCAACCTGATGGCCGAGCGGCGCGAGCTCGAGAACGAGATTCAGGGCCTCGTCGGCACGCTGCAGATCGCGGCCGGGCCGATCATCGTCGTCTCCAACGAAGTCGGCCTCGGCATCGTGCCCGACAACGCGATGGCGCGCGCGTTCCGCGACCATCTCGGCCGCGCCAACCAAGCCGTCGCCGCCGCCGCCGAATGCGCGGTATTCATGGCGGCCGGCATCCCGATCGTGCTCAAGGGCACGCTGCCGGGGTGACGGCCGCTGGCGCACGCTGCGCCACCGCCCTCATTGCGGTGCGGCCGCGCCGCTTGGAAGGCGATGCCAAGGCGGCTATCCTTCAAATTTCCACCGCAGCCGGAATATTAAATGCGCGCCTGGACCGTGGACGCCGACGACATTCGCGTCGCCGAGGATTTCGACGAAGCGCTGCTGCATCGCACGCCCGAAATCGACAATTACCTCGATCCGAACCGCGACGACAAATTCATCGTCATCGGCACCAAAGGCTTCGGCAAGACGCTGCTCTTGAAAGCCAAGCGGATCCTCTATCAGCGCGAGGGGCGGGCGGCGTGCCTTCCTTCGGGCAGCCTGCTCGACAAGCCGATCGGCGACAAGATCTTCGGCCGCGAGGCGATCAATTTCTTTTCGGTCTCGTCGCTGCCGTGGTCGAAGGTGTGGCTCACCGCGGTGGCGCTCGCCGGGCTGAAGCACACGAACGGCGTCTCCGGCCTCGCGGTGCACCGCAAGCTCGCCGATCTCGTCGCGGACGAGCAGCTGCTCACCGTCGTCGATCATTTCGTGCGCCTGCTGGACCTGAGCCCGAGCGACCTGCAGCGCATCGCGAGCGACACCGACGGGCACCTCGTGCCGCGCTTGCGCGCGCTCAAATCGCCGATCGCAATCTTCGTCGACGGCGTCGACGAATATTTCAACAAGCACATCGAAGGTATCCGCGCGCGCCCGAGCATCACCGGCCAGCTCTCGCCGAGCGTCTGGTACAACGCGCAGCTTGGATTGGTCGAAGTCGCCTATCAGCTTCGGCGCATCAATCACCACTTGAAGGTGTTCGCCGCGGTCCGCAAGGAAGCCTATTCCCGGCTCCCCGACACGACGGTGATGTCGCAGCAATATCGCGGCAGCGCGGTTGATATCGGCTATCCGATCGAGAGTCTGCGCGAGATCTTCGTCAACAACATCCGCCTCGAGAAGCCCGACCGCATGGTCCGGCCCGGTCGCATGCGCGCGTCGCCGCTCGAGGCGTTCTTCGGCCGCACGACGGTCACGCACACCTACACGCACGAAAGGGAGGACATTTTCGACTACGTGTGCCGGCACACGCTGTTGCGGCCGCGCGACCTCACGACGATCGGCCAGCGCCTCGTGGCGCTGAGGCCCGAGGAGCGCGCCGACGAAGAGCGGTTGAAAGTGGTGGTGAACCAGGTCGCAACCGAAATCGCGCAGGAATATCTCGCCGAAATCGCACCCTATGTGGGAGACCTCGGTCTCTCCGCCTTCCTGCGCCGGATCCCGCATCACATCATCACGCGCGAAGAGGTCGAAGCGCTGTTCCAGGAGCATACCGCCGCCGAAGGCGGGCTCGAGGACAAACACGTGTTTTGTGCGCTCTACCGCGTCGGCCTGCTCGGCGCCGTGCACCACGATTGGGTGCGCGGCCAGCGGATCCAGCGGTTCCTGCGGCCGGGCGAGGGCACGCTCGAGCCCGACGGCGTGCTGCCCAAGGCGAGCCATTATTTCGTGCATCCCGCGCTATCGGACGTCATCGGGCGCACGAATCCCGCCTATCTCGATGCGGTCGAGCGCGAGCGGATCATCGGTTACGGCCGTCCGTGGCGTGAGGCCGCACGGTCCGACGGGCGCGACAGCGCCCTCGAGCTGTGCGTGCTCAAGGGCGATGTGCACGGTTTCGGCGGGATGATGCTGTCGGGTAACGGTGCCGAAGTTCAGAAAGCGCTCAAGGACGCCGTGAAACGCTGGGCCGGGGACTCGGTGTACGCAGACGTGACCGCCGGCGACGCGGTGCTGATCGTGCACGAGGACGCGGCCCAACTGGCCCAGATCGCGCGCCAGATCATGGACGACGTCTACAAGGCGCCAGGGCAGGCGCGTCTCCGGATCGCGCTACACCACGGCGAGGTGCATCTGCGGCGGCGCGAGCCCGAGCCGGAGGCGATGATCAGCGGCGGCGAGGCGATCCTGCGCACCTCGCGCGTCGAGCCGATCGTCGAGCCGGGGCAGATCTGGGCGACCGAGGAGTTCCGCGAACAGCTTGCGCAGAAGCCCACGCTCTGGCGCACCACGCCCGTGCCCGGTCCGGGCGATGAGGGCAGTTTCAATGTGAAAAAGAAAGGCGGCACCGAACCCGATCTCTGGGTTCGCCTGCACCGGCTCGAATTCTGACGCAGGACCGCGCGCGTGCCCGTGCCCCAGCGGCGGATTAGCGGGGCGGCACGCGTTTCCACGGCAGCACGTAATCGGCACCGTCGTGGCGGCCGGTCAGGGCCTCGATGCGATAGACCGTGGCAAGGCGCGCGGCGGTCAGCACTTCGGCGGGCGCGCCTTCGGCGGCGATGCGCCCCTTGTCGAGCAGCACGAGCCGGCGGCAGAAGCGCGCCGCCAGCGCGAGATCGTGCAG
>JBKOUH010000486.1:0-2876 GCA_046723285.1 Pseudomonadota bacterium | reverse complement strand
GCTCAGGATCGAGACCGTTCAGCTCGACGGGCCAAAGGACGGGGAGGTTCTCGTCGAGGTCAAGGCCACCGGGATCTGCCACACGGATGAATTCACGCTGTCGGGGGCCGATCCCGAAGGGCTCTTTCCGGCAATCCTCGGCCACGAAGGCGCCGGCGTCGTCGTCGATGTCGGCAAGGACGTGACGACGTTGAAGAAGGGCGATCACGTGATCCCGCTCTACGTGCCCGAATGCCGGCAATGCAAATCCTGCCTTTCGGGCAAGACCAACCTCTGCACCTCGATCCGCGCGACGCAGGGGCAGGGGCTCATGCCCGACGGCACCAGCCGCTTCTCGCTCGGCGGCAAGAAGCTGCATCACTATATGGGCACCTCCACCTTCGCGAATTTCACGGTCGTGCCCGAGATCGCGCTGGCGAAGGTCCGCGCCGACGCGCCGTTCGACAAGATCTGCTACATCGGCTGCGGCGTCTCGACCGGCATCGGCGCGGTCATCAACACCGCCAAGGTCGAGCCCGGCGCCAATGTCGTGGTGTTCGGCTTGGGCGGCATCGGCTTGAACGTGCTCCAGGGCGCGCGGCTCGCCGGCGCCGACATGATCGTCGGCGTCGATCTCAATCCCAAGAAGGCCGCGCTCGCGAAGAAATTCGGCATGACGCATTTCGTCAATCCGGACGAAGTCAAAGGCGATCTCGTGCCCCACCTCGTCGAACTCACGAAGGGCGGCGCCGATTACAGCTTCGAGTGCATCGGCAACGTGAAGACGATGCGCCAGGCGCTCGAATGCTGCCATCGCGGCTGGGGCGTCAGCGTCATCATCGGCGTGGCCGGCGCGGGGCAGGAGATCTCGACGCGGCCGTTCCAACTCGTCACCGGCCGCGTCTGGAGGGGCACGGCGTTCGGCGGCGTCAAGGGGCGCACGCAGGTGCCGAAGATCGTCGACTGGTACATGGACGGGAAAATCAACATCGACGATCTCATCACGCACACGCTTCCGCTCGCGCGCATCAACGAGGGCTTCGACCTCATGCACCGCGGCGAATCGATCCGCAGCGTCGTCGTGTACTGAGCCGGCATGAACGCATCCACCGCCTCCGCCGCGGCCGCCCCCGCGGGACGCTCGCCGCTGCCGGCCTACCTCGCGCTGGCCGCGGCCGCGCTGTTCTGGGGCGGCAATTGGGCGATCGCGCGCTGGATCCAGTATCAGGTGCCGCCGCAGACGCTCGGCCTGCTGCGCTGGGGCTCGGCCGCGCTGCTGCTGGCGCCCGTGGCGCTACCCGCGACGATCCGCGCCTGGCCCGCGATCCGTCGCGAATGGTGGCGGCTCGTGATCCTCGGATTCATCGGCGTCACCGGCTTCAGCGCACTCACCTATACCGGACTCGCCTACACCACCGCGATCAACGGCTCGCTGTTGAACTCCGCCGCGCCGGTGTTCCTGCTGCTGTTCTCGGCATTCGGTTTCGGCGAGCGCATCGGCCTACCCGAAGTGGCCGGCGTCGCCGTGTCGCTCGTGGGGGTGGTCGTCATCGTGACGCGCGGCGATCCGGCGGCGCTGGTCGCGCTCTCAGTCAACATCGGCGACGTCTGGGTGATGGTCGCGGTGCTGCTTTGGGCCGTCTACACCGTGTTGCTGAAGCGCTGGCGCACCGCGCTGCCGCCGCTCGTGTTCCTCTTCGTCACCATCGTCGCGTCGCTGCCGCTGCCGATCGCGACCAGCGCGATCGAGCTGACCTGGGGCGGGCGATCGCTGTCCTTCGACATCACGACCGCGGCGGTCACGGTCTATCTCGGGCTTTTTCCCTCGATCGGCGCCTATGGGTGCTGGGCCTACGGCGTGAGCAAAGTGGGGCCGACGCGGGCGACGCTGTTCCAGTACCTGATTCCGGTCTTCGCCGCCGGTCTTGCGTTCCTGCTGCTTGGTGAGGAAGTGCGGCTTTTCCACATCGCCGGTGCCGCGCTGATCATCGGCGGGCTCGTGCTCGCGACGCGCCAAAGCCGGCGTTGAACGCGGCCTAGCTGAAGAACGGCATCACCGCCACGAGCGCCAGCGGCGCCGCGATCAGGATCACCGAAATCAGCGCCAGCAGGCGCAACACAATGGGGCCGAGCCGCTCGAAGAGCGGGTCGTTCAATTCGTCGCTCATCGCCGTCTCCGTGGGGCCGCGCCACCGATCGGCGGCGAGTGCCCTGTCCCTTTGCCATACGCGGCACGACGGAGGTTTCCGGCATGCCCGTGTGGAGGCCGCACTATTAGAGGAAAGAGTGGGGCCGGACTGTGACCTGCTTCACGCGCTCACGGAAATTTCACCTGGTTTCGTTTGACCGGCAAAGCAAGGCGGCGTCGCGGCAAAACCGTGAACGCGGCCGGGGCGACGGCGCATTGTTCGACTAAGCGACCGGCGCCCACATCACGTCTTCGATGCGCTCGGCGCCGGTGGCGCACATGACGAGGCGGTCGAAGCCGAGGGCCATGCCGGTGGCTTGCGGCATCGTGCCGACGGCGGCGATGAAGTCTTCGTCGATGGGGAAGCGCTCGCCGTAGAGCATTTGCTTCGTCGCCATGTCGGCCTCGAAGCGGCGGCGCTGCTCCACGGGGTCGGTGAGCTCGCCGAAGCCGTTGGCGAGCTCGAGGCCGGCGACGAACAGCTCGCAGCGCTCGGCCACGCGCGGGTCCTTCGGGTCGAGCCGCGCCAGCGCCGCCATCGAGGCCGGATAGGAATGGAGGATCGTCGGGCGCCCGAGGCCGAGCTTGGGTTCGATGCGCTCGAGGAAGATTTTGAAGAACACGTCCTCCCAGGAATCCTGCGGCTGGGTGGCGATGCCGACGCGCCGCGCGGCGGCGGCGAGGACGGCGGCGTCGGGGCGCAGCGGAT
>JBKOUH010000386.1:0-3584 GCA_046723285.1 Pseudomonadota bacterium | reverse complement strand
GGCAGGGCCACGCGATCGCTCTCGGTCAAGGCGTCCAGGCTCATGCGGCCGCCCTGCCGGAGTCGGACTCCTGCGGCCGGAATGCGCCGATCGGCACGCCGCCGCCCAGCACGTAGGCGTGGTGCAACGCATCGAGCTGCGCCCACAGCACCTCGCATTTGAACGAGAGCGCCGCCAGCACGGATTGCTGCTGCTCGGGCGTGCGCGCCTCGCGCTTCACGTAGTCGAGCGCGAAATCGGCATCGCGCGGCGCCTGGGTCAGGCGGGTGTTGAAATAGGAGAGCGTCTTCTCGCTGATGAAGCTGTAGTTCGCGAGCATGCCGGCCACGCGATTGGCGATGATCTTGGGCGCGAACAGCTCGGTCAGCGACGAGGCCACCGCCTCGAGCAGGCTCTTCTCGCGCACGAAGCGCACGTAAGCGTCGACCGCGAAGCGCGTCGCCGGCAAGACGCCCTTGCCCGAGGCCACATAGTCGCGGTCGAGGCCGAGCCCGTCGGTGAGCGCCAGCCAGCGCGCGATTCCGCCGGTGCCGGGAGCGTCCCCGTCGTGATCGACGAGGCGCTGGCGCCATTCGCGGCGCAACGCCGGGTCTTCGGCGCGGGCGATGAGGCCGGCGTCCTTCAGCGGAATCCGGCTTTGATAGTAATAGCGGTTCAGCGCCCAGGCCTGGACCTGGCCGCGGTCGAGCTTGCCGCCGTGCAGCAGCGCGTGGAACGGGTGGCGGTCGTGATAGCGATCGGCGCCGAGCTGGCGCAGCTTCTCCTCGAGCTCGGCGGGCGACAGCAGCGCGCTCACAGCACGATCTCCATTCCGTCGAACGCGATCTCCCAGCCCGCCTTCTCCGCGGCGGCGCGCTCCGGCGAATCGGCGAGCAGGATCGGGTTCGTGTTGTTGATATGCACGAACACTTTGCGCTCGACGTCGAGCCCGGCAAAGGCCGCGATCGTGCCCCCCGGCCCCGAAAGGCTCATATGGCCCATGCGCCGGCCGGATTTCTTGCCGAGCCCCGCCGCCACCATCTCGCCGTCGTCCCAAAGCGTGCCGTCGAACAGCACGAGCTTTGCGCGCCTGAGGCGCTCGGCCAGCGCGGGCGGAAATTCGGCGCAGGCGGGAATGTAATAGACGCGCGCGCCTTTCTCGGTCGCGATTTCGATTCCGACCGTATCGCCGGCCTGCGTGCCGAAGCCCGGGCCGGCCGCCGCGTCTTCGAGATAGAGCGCCACCTTCCCCGGCACGTCGAACGTCGCGAGCCGCACGCCCAGCGGCTTGCCCTCGCGATCCATCAACTCGGTCGCCGCCCCGAGCGCGAGCGGGCGGCGCGCGACCACGTCGCTCAGCGCCTTGAAAATCGTGTTGCCGCGCAAGGCGGCTTGCACCCGCTCGGCCGCGTAAAGCGAAAAGGGCTGGCTCTCGCGCATCGTGAGAAGCCCGGCGACATGATCGATATCGGCGCTGGTGAGAACGACGGCGGCGATCGGGCTATCGCGACCACCTTTCCTGGGATGCAGCGCCGGATTGGCCGCGATTTGCTGCCTCAGGTCAGGCGACGCGTTGAACAGAGTCCAGCGCTCGCCGTCGGCGCTGACGGCGAGCGACGATTGCGTCCGCGGCAATGCCGCAGGGTCGCCGGCGCGCGCACGGCGGCAATTCGCGCAGTTACAGTTCCACTGCGGGAAGCCGCCACCGGCTGCCGCGCCCAGAACCAGTATGCGCACCCGACGTCAGGCCCGATGCGCGCGCGGCTGAACTGGCTAGTCCAGCTCCGCGCAGGCGTAGGAATTGATCTCGAGGCCGACCGCGATCTCAACGATCTTGGGTTTCTTCCACATACCAACCTCCTTGCCAGCACGGCACGCCCTACCATGGAACGGGCGGGTGGCGGCGACGTTCCTCACCGTCGAAGGGCAGAATGTACACCACCTTGCGCCGACGAAAAACAGCATTCGGCGGTGGTGTCCCGCTCTCGGGGTGGAAACCGGAAGGCAGCGTGCAACGCTGATATATATCGAGTGGCCGCCCCGCTTATGGGTTCCAATTGATCAACCGGCGTATTCCAAGCCCGTCATTCCGACCGAGGCCCACGCCCCTGGCGTGGGCCTCGGT
This sequence comes from Pseudomonadota bacterium, assembly GCA_046723285.1. Lineage (GTDB taxonomy): Bacteria > Pseudomonadota > Alphaproteobacteria > Bin65 > Bin65 > SBBV01. Next base: position 1,480 of record JBKOUH010000386.1, on the reverse strand, counting down.
CGGATTGACGCCAAATGCAAGGGATGAGTTTCCGTATCAGTTGAAGCTCATCTTGCCCTTGGGCTTGTCGCAGGGCGCCGTGCGCTCGCGCTGGGCCTTCTCGGGGTTCCAGACCAGGCGCTTCTCGTTGTAGGCGAGCGGCGCCTCGGGCACATCGCCGGGGCGCATACCCTGCGACCACTCGGCGGGGCAGATCGCGGTGAAACTGGCGTAGCCGCCGGTGCCGCCCTTGAGGCGCGGGAAGCCGAGCGCTACAAGCGCGCCGGTTTCCGGCACTTGGTCGAGGTTGGCGACGCCCTCGGCCTGCATGTAGCCGTTGTTCATCAGCCAATCCTCCGAGATCAGCGTCGGCGTCGAGTCGGTGTCGAGCGGCTCGTGGCCGTGCAGCAGGATGCGCCGCTCGAGGTGCAGGTATTTGAGCGCATCGAGCGTGACGCCCGGGAATTTGCCGTCGGAGGGCTGGAAGCGCTCCTTGTCGGGCCAGCGCTTGTACCAATCGGAGCGCACCATCACCACGCTGCCGGCCGGCACCGCGCCGTTCTTCGCCTCCCATTTCTTCACGTCGTCGAGCGCGAGCTGATAGTTCACGTCGGCTTTCACCTGCTCGGCGATCGAGATGACGACGAGCTTGCGGAGCGCCAGCGTCGGCGGCAGCTCGTCGATCGCCGGGAAGCATTGGTGCCAATGCGCGGGCGGATCGAGCTGCGTGCCGAACTGATCGGTCGCGAACGCATAAGCGCTCGTCTCGAAGCCCGACTTCTCGTAGCTGAAGGGCGCATAGGGCGATTTATCGTCGAGGCGCCCGGTGCCCTGCTGGAATTTCGTCGTCGCCGGAAAACCCTTCCACACCGGTGCGTCCTGCGTCAGCACATGCGAGAGGGAGACGAAACGCGCGCGCGCAAACGCACTGTCCCAAACGCCCCAGAGACCGGCCGGCGATGGCGTTTCCGCACGCGGCGCGCGCGGCAGAAGCGCGGCGCCGGCCAGGACAATGCTGGTGAGCTTCAGCGCCTGTCTCCGATTCATGGGCGAACTCCTTTAGAGCCGGATGAGGCCGCGATGATTGCGCGCGCGTTGCGGTCCGGCAAGCGCCCGGCGGTAGCGCGCCGGCGCCCGCGACGCGCACTTGACGTGCATCAATGCAGGCCGGCGCCAATCGCGATCTATTGCGTTGCGTCGGCTGGCATCTCGCGCAGCCGGTTGAATATGGAGACTACGATGAAACTTCCGCAAATCGGCCGGCTGGGCGCGCTCGCCGCTGGCCTCGCGCTCGTCGCCGGCGTCGGTACGGCCGCGTCGCCCGCCGACGCCCAGGTCCGCATCGGCATCAACCTGTTTGGACCGGGCTATTACGTCCCCTATTACTACAGGGGCTATCCGGCTCGGCCCTACGGCTATGGCCCGTATCCCTACGGCCCCTACTACGCCCCCTACTCCTACGGGCCTTACTATCGTCACTACCAGTACCCCTATTACGTGC
>JBKOUH010000229.1:0-9783 GCA_046723285.1 Pseudomonadota bacterium | reverse complement strand
GCTTGATCCAGCCCGCTTCGAGCAGGACGTCGAGCGTGCCGCGCGAGAGCGCGACGCCGCGGATGTCCTCGATCTCGGCGCGCGTCACCGGCTGGTGATAGGCGACTATGCCGAGCGCCTCCAAGGCCGCGCGCGAGAGCTTGCGCGTGATCTTGCGCTCGAGCTGGAGATGCGGCGCGAGTTCGGGCGCGGTGCGGAAGGTCCACGAGTCGGCGATCTTGACCAGGCGGATGCCGCGCACCGCGTAGTCGGAGGCGAGCTCGGCCAAGAGCGCCGCGGCGTCGCTGCCGGCCGGCAGGCGCTCGGCGATGGATTTCTCGGCGATCGGCTCGGGCGAGGCGAAGACCAGCGCCTCGACGACGCGTTTCGCAAGCGCGCGCTGCTCCACCGCTTCCGCCTCGGCGGCGACGGCCGGCGGGGCCGCGGCGTCGGGAAGCGTGGGCTCGCTCATCGGACCCTCGGGCCCCTCGCTCACGAGCGGTCCTCCGCGTCGCGTTTCGCGCTGCGCACGAAGATCGGGCCGAACGGGCGCTCCTGATGCACCATCGCCTTGCCGCTCTTCACCAGCTCCAAGGTCGCCGCGAAGGTCGTGGCCACGGCCGATTTGCGGTTCAGTCCCGGCCTCAGGCCCTCGGGGAGATAGCTCGCCAGCGTGGTCCAATCCGGTGTCCTTCCGATCAGGCTCTGGAGACGCCGCAGCGCGTCCTCGACCGAGTAGATCTCGGCGCGCTCGCGGATCGCGAGGATCTCGCCGCCCTTCCTGCGCTTCTGGTCGGCGTAGCCCTTCAGGAGCTCGAACAGCGACACCTGATAGACCACGCGCGTCGCGACCGGCAATTCCTCTGACGTGCCGCGGACGAAGAAATCCACACCCTTTTGCGGCCGCGCCATCAGGCGCTTGACCACGTCGCGCACCCCCTCGAGCCGGCGCAGCTGGAATGCCAGCGCCTCGGCCATCTCGGCGCCCGAGGGCTCGTCCTCGGTCTTCGTCTGCGGCAGCAGCAGCTTCGATTTGAGATAAGCGAGCCACGCCGCCATGACGAGATAGTCGGCGGCGATGTCGAGCTTCAGCGCCTGCGCGCGCTGGATGAACGCGAGATACTGCTCGGCCAGCGCCAGGATCGAGATGCGCGTGATGTCGACCTTCTGGTCGCGCGCCAGCGCCAGCAGCACGTCGAGCGGGCCCTCGAAGCCGTCGAGCGCCAGCACGAACGCGTCGCCCTCGGCCACGGGCTGGCGCGGCTCGTCGGGCACGAAATCGGCGGCGGTTTCGGGCTCGTCGGTGTTCATTGCGCGGGACCGAGGCCGAACAGCGACGCGATTCCGCCCACGATCGCGTCGACGATCGGCTGGATGAGGGTGGCGTAGAGATTGATCTCGTTGCCGAGCTGGCGCGTCACCAGCGGAACGATAACGAGCAGGCCGATCACGAGCCACATGCCATAGGGCTCGAGCCGCTGCAGCGGATAGGCAAGCGAGCCGGGCAGGACGCCAACCGCGATGCGTCCGCCGTCCAAGGGCGGAATGGGAATGAGATTGAACACGCCGATCAGCACATTGAAGGAAATGGACCAGCCGAGCAACCGGGGAACGAACTCGCCCTCGCCGCCGGCCGCGGCGAATATCGCCAGCAACAGCGCCGATGCGACGGCCAGCGCGAGGTTGATGCCCGGGCCGGCGGCGGCGACGAGGATCATGTCGCGCCGCGGCGAGTTCAGCCGGCTGGGGTTGACCGGCACGGGCTTTGCCCAGCCGAACATCCAGCCCGTGTAGACGAACAGCAGCAGCGGAAGGACGACGGTGCCGAACGGATCGATGTGGCGGATCGGATTGAACGAGACGCGCCCCTGCTGATGCGCGGTGTCGTCGCCGAGCTTCCAGGCCACGTAGCCGTGCGCCGCCTCGTGAAACGTGATGGCAATGATGGCGACCGCTGCGACGATGATCAGCGATTCGATACTGGGCAGGGACGGCATGCCGCCTTTATGCGATGGGAGCGAGCAGCCCCGCAAGCCGATCCAGCGCCGCCGCCGCGTCGAACGGCTTCGGGCGTTTGCGCCACTTTAGTGCAGCTTGATAGCGCTTGAGGCTCATGCCCTCGAGCGCCCCGGCGCCGGCCGCCACCGCGGCCATTTCCTCGGGATTTCCGTTGCAGTGGAGGGCGATGTCGCAGCCGGCCTCGCGGCTTTCGCGCGCGCGGATCTCGAACGAGCCGGCCAGCGCCTTCATCGAAAGATCGTCCGACATGAGAGCGCCGGTAAACCCGATGTGACCGCGGATAATGTCGCGGACGATCGGCAGCGACGTCGTGGCCGGCGCCGCCTTGTCGAGCGCGGTATAGAGCACATGCGCGGTCATCGCCCAGGGCTGGCGCGCGAGCAACTGGAACGGCGCGAAATCGGCGGCGGCCAGTTCCGCCCAACTCGCGTCGACTTCGGGCAGCGAAAGGTGGCTGTCGGCGCGCGCGCGGCCATGGCCGGGAATGTGCTTGATCACCGGCGCCACGCCGCCGTCGGCGAAGCCCTGACACCAGGCGCGGCCCAACACCGCCACCGCATGCGCGGTGCGCGCGAGTGCGCGGTCGCCGACGATGTCGTGGCTGCCCGGCTGCGGCACGTCGAGGACCGGCGCGCAATCGACGTCGATGCCGAGCGCCACGAGTTCATGCGCGATCAGCCGCGCGTTGAGGCGGCAGGCAGCAACCGCGGCTTTGGGATCGCGCTCGTAAAGCCGCCCGAACACGGCGCCCGGCGGCGGATGGCGCCAATGCGGCGGCCGCAGGCGCGCGACGCGCCCGCCCTCCTGATCGATCAGCACCGGCGCAGCGGCGTCGCCGGACGCGTTGCGCAGATCGGCCACCAGCGCCTTCACCTGCGCCGGCGTCTCGATATTGCGTCCGAACAGGATGAACCCGGCCGGCCTCACCTTGGCGAAAAACACGCGCTCTTCGGGCAGCAGCGTCGGCCCCGCGCAGCCGAAGATCGCCGCCGTCAGCGTGGACGCCCGTTTCTTGGCCGTGGCCACGCCGCGTCTCACACGCAGGGGCGCGCCGCGCGCGCCCTGTGCGAGACTGTCAAAGCGTCGATCGCGGGGAATGGGCGCGCGCCGCGCGCCCCTACGCTGGAGACGCCGCGGCTCAATCTCAGCTCTTCACCAGGAAGCAGCCGACCTTGCGCTTGCTCAAGGCGGCGCAGAGCTTCTGCACGTCGTCGGCCGTCTTCAACGGGCCGGCCTGAAGCCGGTAAACCGTGCCCTTGGCTTTGAGCTCGACGCGTTCCAGCACCATCTGCAGCTTGCCGACGAGATCGGCGTGGCGCTTCTTGATCTCCTGCCAGCGCCGCTCGGCGGTTTCCGCGTTTTCGAAAGAGCCGAGCTGAACGCGATAGGGGCCAATGGCTTGCGCGATATTTTTGGGCGTCGCCTTGTGCGCGGGCGCCTTCGGCACCTTCGCGGAATCGGCCGCCGGCACCACCTTCCTGTGGCTCTCGATCTGCTCGTAGATCGACTTGTCGCTGTGCGGAACCTTGAGGCCGCCGGGATCCGCGGGCTTGACCTTGAGCGGCCCCGGCTCGGCCTTGACCAGCGGAATGCCGCCCGGCCCGATCACGATGCCGTCGCGCGGCGCCTCGGAGCGCGCATGCGGGCGCCAGTGGCTCACCGACAAGCTCGCGATCGTGCCGACCGCCGCCAGCGCCACGCCGTAGAGGAAGGTCCGTCCCCAGTTCACCGCATCTCCTCGACCGGCGTCACGCCGATGACGTTGAGTCCCGACGCGATCACCAATTGCACGCCGCGCACCAGCGCCAGACGCGCCAGGGTGAGGGGCTCGTTGCCCTCGACGATGAAGCGCAACCCCGGCTCGCTCGTGCCGCGGTTCCAGTGACCGTGAAACGCCGCCGCCACATCGTTCAAATAGAAAGCCAAGCGATGCGGCTCGTGCGCCTCGGCGGCCGCCTCGACCGTGCGCGGCCATGCAGCCAACACTTTGATTAAGCCCAATTCTCCCGAATCTGTCAAGAGATTCAATGGGATTCCGGAGAGTCTTGAGTCTCCAAACTCACTTCCGGGGAATATCTCCTTGGCCTGCCGGAAGACCGAGCGGCAGCGCGCATGCGCGTACTGGATGTAAAAGACCGGGTTGTCCTTCGACTGCTCCTGCACCTTGGCGAAATCGAAATCGAGCGGCGCGTCGTTCTTCCGCGTCAACATGATGAGCCGCATCACGTCCTTGCCGACGCGCTCGACGACGTCGCGCACGGTGATGACGTTGCCCGAGCGCTTCGACATGCGCACCGGCTCGCCGCGCTCCATGAACTTCACGAGTTGGCAGATCTTGACGTCGAGCGCGCCCTCTTCGTCCGTCACGGCCTTCACCGCCGCCGCGACGCGCTTCACGTAACCGGCGTGATCGGCGCCCCACACGTCGATCATGGTGCCGAAGCCGCGCCGGAATTTGTCGAGGTGATAGGCGATGTCGCTCGCGAAGTAGGTCCAGCTTCCATCCGATTTCTTGAGCGGGCGGTCGACGTCGTCGCCGAAGCTCGTCGCGCGGAACAGCGTCTGCGGGCGCGGCTCCCAATCCTCGGGCGTCTTGCCCTTCGGCGGCTCGAGCACACCGATGTAGATGTGGCCGAGCTTCTCGAGCGTCGCGAGCGCCTCGTCGACCTTGCCCTTCTCGACGAGATCGTGGCGCTCCGAGGTGAACACGTCGTGGCGCACGCCCAATGCGGCGAGATCCTCGCGGATGCGGTCCATCATGTAGGCGACGACGAAGCACTGCGCGCGATCGCGATCGGCCGGCGATGCGCCGAGCGCGCGCCACTTCGCGGCATCGGCCGCGAGCGCCGCCTTGGCCGCGTCGGCGATTTCCTCGCCCGGATATTGGTAGGTGGTGCCGAACGCGCTGTCGGGAATGTCCTCGCCCGCGGCCTGCTTCAAGCGCCCGATGAAGCTGTCGCGCAGCGCCTCGACCTGCTTGCCGGCATCGTTGACGTAATACTCGCGGGTGACCTTGTAGCCGGCCTTGGCCAGCAGCGAGGCGAGCACGTCACCGAACACCGAGCCGCGCGCGTGGCCGACATGGAGCAAGCCAGTGGGATTGGTCGAGACGTATTCGACGTTGACCGGCGCGCCCTTGCCGAGGTTGCTGTCGCCATATGCAAGGCCCTGCTTCAGCACGTCGCCGAGCCGCGCGCGCCAGAACTCGGCGCGGACGCGGAGATTGATGAAGCCGGGGCCGGCGATGTCGGCGCCTTCGATCTCGGGATGCTTGCGCAGCTCCGCCGCGATCGGTTCGGCGATCGCGCGCGGAGGCTTCCCCGCCGCCTTGGCCAGCACCATCGCGACATTGGTCGCAAGATCGCCATGCGCGGCCTCGCGCGGCGGCTCGACCGTGACGCGCGAAACATCGAGGCCGGCGGGAAGCATGCCCGAGGCCGACAGCCGCTCGACCAGCGCCGCGATCTCGCCGCGGAAGTGAGAGAAGACGTTCATTGTCGTCTCATTTCCCTTCTCCCTGGGGAGAAGGGGCAGGGGATGAGGGGGCTACGGATGCGTGCAGCTAAATTCATTGGAGCAAGCACACGCTGGGCGCCTCGGGAAAACGTGAAGGTTATCCCCCTCACCCCCTGCCCCCTCGCCCCAGTGCGAGGGGGTTTTCCACCAACCGCTTGTGCTCGTCCAGCGCGTAATTGTCGGTCATGCCGGCGATGTAGTCGGCGATCACGCGCGCCTGCTTGGCCGCGCCGGCGCCTGCCTCCGCGCGCCACGCCGCCGGCAGCGCCGCGGGATCGGCGCGGTAGCGCTTGAAAAGATCGCGCACGACTTCGGCCGCATGCGCGGTCATGCGCGTGACCTTCTCGTGCCGGTACATATGCGCGAACAGGAAACTCTTGAGCTGGCGGTGCGCGGCCTCCATCGCCGGCGAGAAGGCGGCGATCGGGCTCCCGAGCGCGCGTATGTCCTCGGCCGAGCGCGGGCCGGCCGCCGCGATGCGCCGGCGCGTTTCCTCGAGCAAATCGCGCACCATGCGGTCGATGAGGCGGCGCACCGCTTCGTGGATGCGCCGGCGCGCCTCGACGCCGGGATAGCGCGCGTCGACCTCGCCGAGCGCCGCCGCCACGAATCCCACTTCCTTCAGCGCCTCGACCTCGAACAGGCCCGCGCGCAGGCCGTCGTCGATGTCGTGCGTGTTGTAGGCGATGTCGTCGGCGAGCGCCGCCACCTGCGCCTCCGGCCCGGGAAAGCTCGCGAGCTCGAGATCGTGCCCGGCGTTGTAGTCGAGGATCGGTTCGGGGATCGCGCGGCCCGGCGCCGCTGCCGGGCCGGTCAGCGGCCCCCCCACCAGCGGCCCATTGTGCTTCACCACGCCCTCGAGCGTCTCCCAAGTGAGGTTGAGCCCGTCGAACGCCGCGTATTTCCGCTCGAGGCGCGTCACGATGCGCAAGGTCTGCGCGTTGTGGTCGAAGCCGCCGTGGGGCTTCATGCAGGCATCGAGCGCCTCCTCGCCGGCATGGCCGAACGGCGTGTGGCCGAGATCGTGAGCGAGCGCCAGCGCCTCGGCCAGGTCCTCGTTCAGGCCCAACTGACGCGAAATGCTGCGCGCGATCTGCGCCACTTCGAGCGAATGGGTGAGGCGCGTCCTGTAATGATCGCCCTCGTGCGCGACGAAGACCTGCGTCTTGTGCTTCAGGCGCCGGAACGCGGTCGAATGCACGATGCGGTCGCGGTCGCGCTGGAAGCACGTGCGCGTCTCGCTCTCCGCCTCGGGCACGCGCCGCCCCCGGCTCCGCTCCGGCAGCGTGGCGTAGGGTGCGTAGGTGATGCCGGGCGTCCGCGACATGGCGCGCAACTTAGGCAGCGCGTCGCGTGGACGCAATCGCGCCGCGTTCGACTCGGGCGCGTCTTGTATTGGCAATGTATATCAATTATATATACAATCGCTGTTGTGCCGACGATCTTCGAATTGCGCAGCTTCAGGATCGCGATCGAAACGCGCGATCATCCGCCGCCGCACGTTCACTGCAAAGGGCCCGGCTGCAACGCGCGGATCGAGATTCGCAGCCGCCGCGTGATGAGCAACAACGGCGTCGGCGCGAAGGACCTGGCTCGGCTCGTGGAATTGATCGAGAAATACGAGGACGTGCTCATGACCGAATGGAGACGCATCCATGGCTGACCACATCACCGACGAGGACATGCAGCCCGAAAACATCAAGGTGACGATTTCGATCCGCATGCCCGCCGACGTGCTCGACGCCTACCGGAGTCGGGCCAAGAAGCTCGGCATCGGCTACCAAACCTTGATGCAAATGAAGCTGCGCGAGGGATTGGAAAAGGACCGCCTCGACGCGCGCGTGGCGGCCATCGAAGCCAAGCTCCGCCGCCGCGCGTGACGGGCCGCGCCGTTTGACAACCGGAAACCGCGAATTAGATAGTATTGTCCGATAACAATCCGGCTTCCGGGCGCCCATGCACGACACCGCGGTCCATAGCTTTTCGGTCTCCGCCAATGCGGCCAAACGCATCGCGGCGCTCAGGGCCGCCGAGGGCAAGCCGGAGCTCCTGATGCGCGTCGCGGTCTCGGGCGGCGGCTGCTCGGGCTTCAAGTACGAGTTCAACCTCGACGGCACGGTGAACCCCGACGACCGCGTGTTCGAGAAGGACGGCGTCAAGGTCGTCGTCGACGAGACCTCGCTGGAGTTCCTCGGCAACGCCGAGCTCGACTTCAAGGAAGACCTGATGGGGAGCTACTTCGCGGTCGCCAACCCCAACGCCAAGTCGTCCTGCGGCTGCGGCGCGAGCTTCTCGGTGGATTGACGCGTCTTTGGGACCGCGCGCCTCCAGGCGCGCTCTTTCTCCACACCCACGTTGATGCTGGCATCTGGCGCGCAGGCGCGTGTCCTCGTTGGCGGAAACGAAGGGCGCGCCTTGAGGCGCGCGATCCCACAGTTTCCGGAGGGTGGCTATCGCCTACCCCGCCATCAGCGTCACGCCAAGCTTCGCCGCCGCCGCGCGCAAATCTTCGTCGAGCGTCGCGAGCGGCAGGCCGGTGCGGTGAGCGAGCTCGAGATAGGCGGCGGCGTGGGCGGTCAGGCCAAAGCGTGCGGCCAGTGTCGCAATTTCGGCCCAAGCGCGGTCCGCTGTTTCGGCGTCGACGTCGATCGGAAGCTGCCCAATAATCGCCAAACCGCGGACGCGATCGGCGGAGGTTATGCGTTTTCTCCGCTCGGCCGTCAGGAGCACGTTCAGCACATCGATCCGCCACACGCCGGGCACGAGTGCGCCATTCTCAGTCACGCGCGCCAAAATCCGGCCAATGGCATCGTCCCCTTCGCCATGCAGGAGCCACGCCGCGATAATCGAGCAGTCAAGGACGAGGCCCGGCATCGCGCGGTCATTTCTTTCCTTCGTCGCGATATTGCTTCCACTCTTCCCAATGAAATGGGCCTAGGTCGAGTCGGCGCGCAAACGCGCGCAGATCTTCCATCGCCTTTCGCGCCTTCTCGCGGTCGAAGCCGGGCTTGATCGGCACGAGCTTCGCCACGGCCTTGCCGCGCAAGGTCACGGTGATCTCCTCGCCGCGCTGGACGCGGGCGAGCAGCTTCGAGAAGTGGGTCTTGGCCTCGAACGCGCCGATTTCGGACATGGACGAGCCTCGTCAACTAGTCGGTAAACTAGTCTTTTAGAGCAGAAAATCGACGGCGCTTTCCCTTGAAATGTTCTCTTTATGATCTAAGCTCTTTTTCCTAGGATAATTGAGCTTCGCCATGAATGACGAAATGAAGGAAATCATCGAACGCATCGCGCCGCCCAACCGCGCGCTCGACGGCCCGGACGAGGATGAGGACGAGCACGATCGCGAGGACGGGGACGCGGAAATCACCGAAGAGGCCCTCGACGAGGCCGAGGAAAACCTCGTCCCGGAGGACGAGCGCGACGGCGGCCACAACCTCGGCGTTTTCTACGAAAAGGACTACGCCGAGCGCATCGTCGGCTGGGAGTACAAGGCGGAAGACGTGTACGTCGACGGGGTGGATGGAGAGATCGAGGTCTACTACCGGCGGCCGCTGGCCTCCCCCTCCGGCACGAAATGGGAGCGCATCGGTCACGAGCGCTCCCACAATGCGCTCGAGCTGCGCCGGCTGCTGCGCTGCGCCGAGCTGCGCGACGAGCGCGCCGAGGAGGAGCGCCGGCGGCGCCGGCTGATCGAAGGGCTGTTCGGCCCCGGCGCCGTGCCGCTGATCGAGTCGCTCCAGGCCGCGCGCGGGAGCGACGCCGCACAAGCGACGACGCTGACTCCGCGCCAGGAGGCGTTCTGCCGGCACTATCTGACCGAGCCGAGCGGGACGCGCGCGGCGATCATGGCCGGTTATGCCGATAGCGGCGCCCGGCAAGAAGCACACCGCTTGCTGACAAATGCTGACATATTGCAGAAAATTTCCGCGCTCAGGCGTGCCCACGCGCTCGCCTATACCCTCGACCGCGACACAATGCTCGACAAGCTCGAAGCTTTCTTCGAGGACGCCATGAAGGGTCAATCCTACAGCGCCGCGCTGCGCGCCCTGCTCGCGCAGGCCGAGCTTGGCGGGCTGCTCAACCGGCGCCACAAGGCGACGGAACGGGCCGAGGCGCGGGCACGCGCGGAAATCGCGATCGACGGGCCGGCCAATGCCGACAAATGATGACATATGACGACGTTTCGCGGCCCCCTTCCCTCGCGCGGGAAGGAGCCGTTAGGTTGATTGCGCGCGCCGCACCGGAATCGCAGACTCGCCCATGACC
>JBKOUH010000224.1:0-2890 GCA_046723285.1 Pseudomonadota bacterium | reverse complement strand
CGCTTTGGCTGTGCCATGAAATCCGTTTCCTTCGCCGCGGCCCCGCCGCACGCATGGGGGCAGCCTGCGGCTCTCATTATACGCTGTCTCGTCCCCCTCCCGTCGCCTTCGTTGGACCTTCTTGCCAGGCGCCGCGGGTTCATTATTTATGGCGCCGGGCGGGCTCCCCTGCCGGGGACCCACGCTTTTATTGTCGCAGGGGAGTTCGGGCATGAAGTTCGGCGTGGGTCAGGCGGTCAAGCGGCTCGAGGACCAGGCCCTGATCACCGGCGGCGGGCGTTTCACCGACGATTTCAAGCTGCCGAATCCGGCCCATGCCTACATTCTGCGCTCGCCGCACGCGCATGCGCGCATCCTGCGTCTCAATACAAGCAAGGCGAAGGTCGCGCGCGGCGTGCTCGCCGTCCTGACCGGGGCCGATGTCGAGGCCGACGGCCTCGGCCTTATGCCGTGCATGATCCCAATGACCAGCCGTGACGGGAAACCGCGTTACGACACGCCGCGGCCGGTCCTCGCCAAGGATCGCGTGCGCCATGTCGGCGACCCGGTCGCGCTCGTCGTCGCCGAAACACTGTCTGCGGCGCGGGACGCCGCCGAAAAGATCGAGGTCGAATACGAAGAGCTGCCGCACGCGGTCGATACCTACGCCGCCGCGCAGCCGGGCGCGCCCAAAGTGTGGGAGCACATCCCCAACAACATCGCGTTCGATTGGGAGAAGGGCGACCGCGCCGGCGTCGAGGCCGCGCTCAAGGGCGCGCATCGCGTCATTAAGCTGCGCATCGTCAACAACCGTGTCGTCGTCAACTCGATGGAGGCGCGCGCCTGCTTGGGCGACTACGACGCGGCCAAGGATCGCGTGACACTCTACACCTCTTGCCAGAGCGTGCACGGCCTGCGCACCCAGCTCGCCGACGCGATCTTCAAGATTCCGAAGGAGAAAGTGCGCGTCGTCTCGGGCAATGTCGGCGGCGGCTTCGGCATGAAGCTCTTCCTCCATCCCGAAACCGTGCTGATACCGTGGGCGACGCGGCGCCTGAAGCGCGCCGTGCGTTGGGCCGCGGACCGCAGCGAAGGCTTCCAATCCGACGTGCAGGGCCGCGATCATGTGAGCTTCGCCGAGCTGGCACTCGACAAGGATGCGCACTTCCTCGCGTTGAAGGTCGAGACCTACGCCAACGAGGGCGCCTATCTCTCGAACTACGCGCCCTTCGTCGCCACCGGCGGCTCCGACATGCATGTCGGCCTCTACAAGACACCGGCGATCTACACGCGCGTGGCCGGCATCGTCACCAACACGGTGCCGATCGACGCCTATCGCGGCGCGGGCCGGCCCGAGGCGGCCTATCTTATCGAGCGCCTGGTCGATCACGCGGCGCGCGAGCTCGGCATGAGCCCGGACGAGCTGCGCCGGCGCAATTTCATCCCGCCCGAAGCGATGCCCTACAAGACGCCGTTGGGTGACGTCTTCGACAGCGGCGAATTCCAAGCCTGCATGGAGCAGGCGATGAAGCTCGCCGATTGGGCGGGCTACCAGAAGCGCAAGAAAGCGTCCGCCGCCAAGGGCAAGCTGCGCGGCCGCGGCCTTGCCACCTATATCGAGCGCTGCGGCGGCGGCGCGCCCGAAACCGCCATCGCCAAGTTCGAGCCGAAAAAGAAGAAGGTCACGCTCTACATCGGCAACCAGGACAACGGCCAGGCACACATCACGTCGTACACCCAGATCGTCTCGGGCGCGCTCGATGTCGACGCGAAGCACATCGAGATCGTGCAGGGCGATACCGATCTCGTGCCGGGCGGCTTGACCGGCGGCTCGCGCGCGCTGCCCGTCGGCGGCGCCGCGATGCTCGGCGTCTCCGACAAGATCAAGGCCAAGGGCAAGGAGGTGGCGAGCCGCCTGCTCGAAGCCGCGGTCGAAGACATCGAATACAAGGACGGGCAGTTCCGCATCGTCGGCACCGACCGGCGCGCGAGCCTCTGGGAGGTGGCGGCGGCCGCGAACGACTCTGCGATGGTGCCCGAGGGCGCCACGCCCGGCCTCGACGAACAGTATGTCCGCCAGCCCGAAGCGCCGACGTTCCCGAATGGCTGCCATCTGATCGAGATCGAAGTCGATCCCGACACCGGCTCTGTGCACATCGACCGCTACGTCGTCGTCGACGATTTCGGCGCCGTCATCAATCCGCTGACCTTGGCGGGCCAGGTGCATGGCGGCATCGGCCAAGGGCTTGGCCAGGCTCTGCACGAATACACGGTCTACGACGCCGATTCGGGCCAGCTCGTGACCGGCTCGTTTATGGACTACAACATGCCGAAGGCGGACGCGTTCCCGTTCTTCCGCTTCGAGACGCGCAACGTGCGCTGCGCGACCAATCCGCTCGGCGTCAAGGGCTCGGGCGAGGCGGGCTGCATCGGCGCGCCGCCGGCGGTCATCAACGCACTGGTCGATGCGCTGGCACCCTACGGCATCAAGCACATCGACATGCCGGCGACGCCGCGCAAGATCTGGGAGGCCATCCAAGCGGCGCGCCCGAGGGCCGCTGCAGAGTAACGCGGCGAGTCATTGACAAGGCGCCGGCCGCTTGCGCAGGCTTCGGCGAGCACTGGCAAATGGCTTGCCGCCGATGGTTGCCGTCACACCGGATATTCCCGGCCAGCACAAGCTGCCGACGACCGTGTCGCGGTCCGTCCCGGTCGCCGACCGGCCCGGGCATCCGCCGCGGTTTCCGGGACTCGAGCAGCAGATCCTGCGGCGCGACGCGGCGCCCGGCCTCATCACGGCGCTGATCCGCATGGCGCCGGGCGCGCGCTTGCCGCTTCATGAGCACGCCGATATCGAGCAGACCTACGTGCTTGAAGGCAGTCTCGCCGACGACGAGGGCAACGACATTAC
>JBKOUH010000290.1:0-7427 GCA_046723285.1 Pseudomonadota bacterium | reverse complement strand
ATCCTGCGCCGCGTCCACCCCGAGATTTTCGTGACGCTCTCGAGCGACATCGCTCCGGTGCCCGGCGAGTACGAGCGCACCTCGACGGCCGTGCTGAACGCCTATGCCGGCAGCATCACGCGGAGCTATTTGACCGGCCTCCAATCGCTGCTGCGCAATCACGGCTATTCCGGGCCGGTGATGATCATGCAGGGCTATGGCGGCCTGCTCCCGGCCGAGGAAGCGGCCGAGCGCGCCGTCGGCCTCATCGAATGCGGGCCGGCCGCCGGCGTCATCGGCGCCAAGTTCCTCGGCGAGCTCATGGCCGACAAGGACATCATCGCCGCGGACATGGGCGGCACCACGTTCAAGGTCGGCGTCATCCAGGACGGAGAGATCGAATACGCGCGCGAGCCGATGGTCGACCGCTTCCACTACGTGGCGCCCAAGATCGAAGTCGTGTCGATCGGCGCCGGCGGCGGCAGCATCGTCTCGCTCGACCCCAAGACGCGGGTGCCGCTGGTGGGGCCGCGCAGCGCCGGCGCACGGCCGGGGCCGGTGTGCTACGGCCAGGGCGGCACCGAGCCGACGCTGACCGACGTGCTGCTGCTGATCGGCTACATGGATCCCGGCACGTTCCTCGGCGGATCGATCAAGCTCGACGTCGAAGGCGCGCGGCGGGTGTTCAAGAGCAAGATCGCCGATCCGCTCGGCATGAGCGTGGAAGAAGCGGCCTTCGGCATCTATCGCGTGGCTTGTGCGCAGATCGCCGATCTCATCCACGAGATCACCGTCGAGCGCGGCCTCGATCCGCGCGATTTCGTGCTGCACGCGTTCGGCGGCAGCTGCGGCTTGCTCTGCGGCGTGTTCGGGCAGGAACTCAACGTCCGCCGCGTGATCGTGCCCTACACCGCGTCGGTCAACTGCGCGTTCGGGCTGGTCGCGGCCGACATCGTGCACGAATACTCATCGACCGCGACGATGCCGGCGCCCTCGCCCGCCGCGGAGATCAACGCCATCTTCGCGCCGATGGTGGAGCGCGCGAAAGCCGATCTCGCGAAAGAAGGCTTCGGCGCCGATCACATTCGGCTCAACTGGTCGGTCGATCTCCGCTATTCGCGCCAGGTGCACGAGGTTGCGACGCCGGTGCGCGCCGCGACTCCGCTCGACGAGGCCGGCGTCAAGCGCCTCGCCGACGACTTCGAGCAGCTCTACGAGCGGAAATACGGCCGCGGCTCGGCCTATCGCGACGCTGGCATGGAAATGACGATGTTCCGGCTCTCGGCGCGCGGCCTGACGGCGCGGCCCCGGATCGAGAAGGCCAAGCTTGGCGGCGCGTTGGCCGATCGCGCCCGCATCGGGCGGCGCAACGTGTTCGTCGACCGCCTGAACGGCATGGGCGAGGCCGACATCTACGATTTCGGCAAGCTCGCGCCCGGCAACGTGATGCGCGGGCCGGCGGTGATCCATACCCCGATCACGACGATCGTGGTCCAGGACCGCCAGACCGGCCGCATGGACGAATACCGCAACATCGTGATTGAATTCGACGGCTGAGAGGACTCTCGATGGATCCGATCACCTTCTCCATCATCCGGCATCGCCTCTTCCGCATCGTCGACGAGGCGGTGATCACCCTGAAGCACGTCTCGGGGAGCGCGATCACCAATGAGGGCCACGACCTCATGGTGTCGCTCTACCGCGCCGACGGCTCGCTGCTGATGGGCGGCGTCGGCTTCCTCCACCATTTGACCAGCGCGGCTGAAGCCTGCAAGGCGATCATCCGCCGCTTCGCGGGGCAAATTCACGAGGACGACGTCTATCTCCTCAACGATCCCTACACGGCCGCGCTTCACACCTCCGACATCTATCTCGTGGCGCCGATCCACCACGAAGGCAAGCTCGTCGCGTGGAGCGCGTGCTTCGTCCACGTCTACGACATCGGCGCGATGAACCCGGGGGGCTTCAGCCCGGATTCGCAGGACATCTACACCGAGGGGATCAGCTCGCCGGGCATCAAGCTCGTCGACCGCGGCGAGCTGCGCCAGGACGTGCTCGACACGCTCCTCAACATGGTGCGCTCGCCCGAGATGGTGTCGCTCGACATGCGGTCGATGATCGCGTGCAACAACGTGGCCAAGGACCGGATGCAGGCGCTGATCCGGAAATACGGCTATCCCACCGTCGACGAAGCCTGCGCCACGCTGATCGAGCAATCGGAGAAGCTGCTGCGCGCGCGCTTGGCCGAGCTGCCCGACGGGCAGTGGCAGTCGCGCCAATACATGGACGTGAAGGGCGAGACCGCGAAAGTCTGCCTGACCATGACCAAGAAGGGCGAGAGCCTGGTGTTCGATTTCACCGGCTCGAGTCCGCAATCGAAATACTCGATCAACTGCACCAAGTGGGCGTCGCTGGGCGGGCTGTTCGCGCCGCTGTTCCCGCTGCTCTGCTACGACATCACCTGGAACGAGGGCGTGATCCGGCCCATCACGATGATCGCGCCCGAGGGCACGATCGTGAACTGCACGCGGCCGGCGCCGGTGTCGGTGGCGACGGTGGGCGCCATCCAGTCGGTCAACAACGCGGCCTGCGCCACGATCGGCAAGATGCTGGCGGCGAGCGAGAAGTATCGCAAGGAAGCGACGGCCGTCTGGCACGCCAACCACTTCGCGGTGTTCATGTTCGGCCGCAATCAGCGCGGCGGGCAAGCGATCGGCATTTTGACCGAGACCTTCGCCGGCGCCGGCGGCGCGCGCACCTTCGCCGACGGCGTCGATGTCGGCGGCGAGATTCCGAATCCGATCTCGCGCATGGCCAATGTCGAGACGATGGAGAGCACGTTCCCGCTGCGCTACCTGTTCCGCCGCCGCCGCGTCGATTCGGGCGGGCCGGGAAAATATCGCGGCGGCCTCGGCATGGAGATCGCGCTGACGCCGCACGACGCGCCCGACGGCGGGCTGCATTACGTCGTGTCGGGCAAGGGCTCGAAATATTCGATGAGCGAGGGCCTGGCCGGCGGCTATCCGGGCGCGCCCAACCGCTATATTTGGGTGCACAACGACGAAGTGGATCCGAAGCGGAATGTCGATCCTTCGTTTGCGCTGTCGCTCGAGGAAATGCCGGGCCGCCAGGAGGATATTTCCTGGGGCGTGTTCCCGCTAATGAACAAGGACGCGCTCTATGTCGCCTGGAACGGCGGCGGCGGCTTCGGGGATCCCTTGGACCGAGATCCCGAACAGGTCAGGACCGACGTCGCATGCCGTTTCATTTCGGCCGAAGCCGCGCGCGACGTCTATGGCGTCGCGATCGGCCCCGCGACCGGCGCGCCCGATCTCGCGGCCACCAAGGCTTTGCGGGCGCGCCTGCGCAACGCGCGCATTCAGCGGAGCGCCGCCGAATGAGCCGTCCGATTTCGATCACCCTCGAGATCCGCGCCGGCGACAAGGGCGATGCGATCGCCTGCCGCGCCTGCGGCCACGCGATCGCGCCGGCCGGCACACCGTGGAAGCGGCACGCCGCGGTCAGGGAGATTTCGATGAACGGCGCCGGCGGCCGGGCGTATACAGGCGCCCCCGAATCCCTGCTGCGCCAATTCAGCTGCCCGGGTTGCGGCGCGCTGCTCGACAGCGAAATGGCGCTGCCGGGCGAGCCCTTCCTCGACGACCTCGTGCGCGCATGACCCGGCGCGGCGCCCCGTCATCGTCGCCCCGCCCCGCGGAGGCACGCGCCGCCGGCGACGCCAAATCGATTGGCGATCGCCTGCGTAGGCTCCGTCTCGACCGCGCGCTCACCATCAACGGCCTCGCCAAGCGCGCCGGCGTGCCGGCGAGCACGATCAGCAAGATCGAAAACGGCTTGCTGAAGCCGAGCCTCGTGCACGCGATCAATCTCGCGACCGCGCTTCAGGAGAATCTCGGCTTTCTCGTCGACCGCTACCGCTCCGAGCCGCGCGGCACCTCGATCGTCTATGCCGGCGCGCGCGAGCGCCTCGAATTCCCCGACATGGGCCTGACCTTGCACGACTTGAGCGGCCATTTCGATCCCGGCGTGCTCGAAGCGCGCTACGGCGTCTTGAAGGCCGGGGCGCATTCCGGGCGCGGTCCGATGGTGCACCCCGGCGACGAGATCTGCTGCGTCGTGAAGGGCGCCATCACGTTCGATGTCGGCGACGAGCGCTGGACGCTCGCGGCCGGCGATACGATCCAGTTCAAGAGCGACGTGCCCCATCGCTGGGAGAACGCCGCGCGCGGCCGCACCGAGGTGATCTGGGTGTTCTCCGACGGGCTGTCCTTCTAGCGGGACGCTGACGCGCCATGCACAACGTGGAAATCCGGAAAGAGATCGTGGACCGCGTGCTGGCGCGGCGGCGGCGCTATCACCTGTTCGACCGCCTCGATCCGGCGCGCTCGGCGCTCGTCGTCATCGACATGCAGAGCGCGTTCGTCGAGCCCGGATCGCCCGCGGAAGTGCCGGCCTCGCGCGGCATCGTCGCCGCCATCAACCGGCTCGCCGCCGGCATGCGCCGGATCGGCGGCACCGTCGTCTGGGTCACCCACGCCAACATCCACACCAAGGCCGGCAGCGACTGGGACATGTTCTTCGAGAACTTCGTCGCCGCCGATGTGCGCGCGCGGACGATCGAGAGCCTCGCGCCATCGGCGCCGGGGCAAAAGGTCTGGCACGAGATGCGCGTCGACCCCAGCGACGTGTTCGTGGTCAAGAATCGCTATAGCGCGCTGATTCCGGGCTCGTCGACGCTGGAGCGGGTCCTGCGCGGCCTCAAGATCGAGAACGTTCTGGTCGCCGGAACCAAGACGAATGTCTGCTGCGAAGCGACCGGACGCGACGCGATGATGCTCGATTTCCGCGTCGTCATGGTGTCGGATTGCCTCGCGGCGCTCTCGGACGACGAGCACCGCGCGGCACTCGAGACCTTCATCCAGCAATTCGGCGACGTCATGACCGCGGACGAAGTGCTGGCGGTGCTCAGCGCGCGTTCGAACAGCTAATCGAGGCCGGCCCCGTCCCCGGCGCCGGCAAAACAGGAGGAGGCAAGCGGATGAAACGGATCTTTGCCGCGGCGGCAGCCGTCATCGTGGCCGCCTGGGCCGGCTCGGCCCTGGCGGAAACCAAGGAGCTTCGCGTGGCGCTGGTGCTGCCGGGACCGATTTCCGACGGGACCTTCAGCAGCGCCGCCTATCAGGGCATCAAGGCGGCCGAGAAGAAATACAAGCTCAAGATTTCGGTGCAGGAGAACACCAGCTTCGCGCAAAGCGAATCGGCGCTGCTGGTGTACGCAAGACAGGGCTACGACGTCATCATCGGCCACGGCTTCCAGTTCGGCGACCCGGCCAAGAAGATCCACAAGCGCTTCCCCAAGACCTGGTTCATCGTCAACACCGCCAAGGTGGCCGAGGCGCCCAACCTCGCCTCGTTCGACAATCGCTGGGGCGACGCCGGCTATGTCGCCGGGGCCATCGCCGCGCTGATGACCAAGACCGGGACCGTCGGCCATATCGGCGGCATCCCGGTGCCGGTGATCAAGGAATACAACGAGGGCTTCACGACCGGCGCCAAGCGCTTCAAGCCGGGCGTCAACGTGCTCTCGGCCTATGTCGGCTCGTTCTCGGACATCGCCAAGGGCAAGGAAATCACGCTCTCGATGATCGAGCGCGGCGCCGACGTCGTCACCGCCACGGGCAACGAAAGCGTCGCCGGCACGATCCAGGCGGCCAAGGAAAAGGGCGTGATGGCGATCGGCACCGCGTTCGACTCGGCGTCGTTTGCGCCCGACACCATCGTGACCACGGCGATCGTGCGCTTCGACGTGAACATCGACATGGCCATCGGCCTCGTCGTGGCGAAGAAGCTCGAGCCCAAGAACTATCTGCTCGGCTTCAACGAGAACGGGCTCGATTTGGCACCCTATCGCAACTTCGATGCCAAGATCTCGGACGCCGACAAAGCCAAGATCACGCAGCTCATCGCCGACATCAAAGCCGGCAAGGTGGCCGATCTGCCGAAGATCCAATAACGGCGCGTTTTGGGCGGGACATGGCGCCGCTCCTCTCGCTCAAAGGCATCGGCAAGAGGTTCGGCGAGCTTGTGGCCCTCGCCGGCGTCGATCTCGAGATCGGCGCCGGCGAGGTCGTGGGCGTGCTCGGCGAGAACGGCGCCGGCAAATCGACCTTGATGAACATCGCCTCCGGATTGCTGCAGCCGGACGAAGGCGAGATCCGCTGCGGCGGCGCCGCGCGGCGCCTCGACAGCCCGCGCGACGCGGCCTCGGCCGGCATCGGCATGGTGCATCAGCACTACCTGCTGGTCCCGACCTTGACCGCGGCCGAGAACATCATGCTCGGCGATCCGCGCCTCAATCCGCTGCAGCCTCGGATGGCCGAGCATGCCGCGGCGATCGGCGCGCTGGCCCATCGCATCGGCCTCGACATCGATCCTATGGAACACGTCGACCGGCTCGACATGGGCGGCCGCCAGCGCGTCGAAATCGTGAAGGCGCTGTTCCGCGGTGCCCGCGTGCTGATCCTCGACGAGCCCACGACGGTTCTGTCCGAGCGCGAGCGGTCGCAGCTCTACGGCGTGATCCGCACGCTCAAGGCCGAGGGCGTCGGCGTCGTTCTCATCAGCCACAAGCTCGACGACATCTACGAGGTCTGCGACCGCGTGCTGGTGCTGCGCGCGGGCCGCCTCGTCGACCAGGCGAAGCTCGGCGAGCGCAGCCGCGCCGAGCTGGTGCGAAGCATGGTCGGCCAGGATATCGCGCCTGGTCCGGCCAAATCCGGCGGCGCGGGAGCGACGGTGCTGGCGGTCGAAGGCCTCGCCGTGCGCAAGGACAATGGCGCGCTCGCCTTCGACGGCGTTTCCTTCGAGCTGCACGCGGGCGAGATCCTCGCGCTCGCCGGCGTCGAAGGGAACGGACAGGAAGAGCTGGCGGAAACGCTGGCCGGCCTCCGCCGCGCCGAACGCGGACGGATCGCGATCGATTCGCGGCTGCTCGACCGCTACGCCACGGCGCTGCGGCGCAGACGGGCCGGCATTCGCCATGTGCCGCACGACCGGCATCGCCGCGGCGTGCTCGCCGCGAGCTCGCTGCCCGACAATTTCCTGCTCTCGCATTGGTTCGAGCCGGCGTTTCGGCGCCGCGGCTGGCTTCGCCGCCGCCGCGCCAAGACGGAGCTTGCGGACATTGCCCGCGCGTTCGATCTGCGCGCGAGCGCCTCCGGCGCGCTTCACACGCTCTCGGGCGGGAACCAGCAAAAGCTCGTCGTCGGCCGCGAAATGTGGGGCTCGTCGCGCCTGCTCGTCGCCGCGCATCCGACGCGCGGGCTCGATGTGCGTACCGTCGCGGCGCTGCAAGACCGCCTCGTCCGCCGGCGCAATGAGGGGCTTGCCATTCTGCTCATCTCCTCCGACCTTGCCGAGATCTGGCA
>JBKOUH010000326.1:0-3736 GCA_046723285.1 Pseudomonadota bacterium | reverse complement strand
CGGAAGCCCAGGCCAGGAGCAAGTCGGCCGAGGATTACTGGGCGAAGCGGCGCCCGGCCCCCGCGCGCTCGGCCGCCGAATGAGCGTTGGCGCGGCCGCGCGCGACCTCCGCGTCCGGCCGCTCGGTGCCGCGGCGGAGGCGCGTCCGCGCATCCGCGTCGCCGACCTCGCCAAGCGCTACGGCGCGCTCGAGGTGTTCAGCGGCGTCGATCTCGAGGTGGGCGAGCGCGAGATCGTGGCCCTGGTCGGTCCCTCGGGCTGCGGCAAGACCACGCTGCTGCGCTGCATCGACGGCCTCATCCCCGCCGACGGCGGCGAGATCACGTTCGAGGGCGAGCGCGTGACCGAGCCGCGGTCCGGCGTCGCGATGGTCTTCCAGCACTTCGGCCTGTTCCCGTGGAAGACGGTGTTCGACAACGTCGCCTACGGCCTGAAGCTCGCGGGCGCCGGCAAGGCCGAGCTCGCCGAGAAGGTGCCCTATTTCATCAACCTCGTCGGCTTGAAAGGCTTCGAGCACGTCTATCCCTATCAGATGTCGGGCGGCATGCAGCAGCGCTGCGGCTTGGCGCGCGCGCTCGCGCTCGAGCCCAAAGTTCTACTGATGGACGAGCCCTTCGCCGCCGTCGACGCGCAGACGCGCGAAATCCTGCAATTCGAGCTGCTGCGCATCTGGGAGATGCGCCCCACGACGATGCTGTTCGTCACGCACTCGATCGAGGAAGCGGTGCTGATGGGCGACCGCGTGGCCGTGCTGAAGGGCCGGCCCTCGCGCATCCAGGAGATCGTCGACGTCGATCTTCCGCGCCCGCGCGGGCGCGAGACCTTGACCGCGCCGGGGTTCGCCGCGCTGCGCGAGCGCGTCTGGAATACGTTGAAGGACGAGGCGCGACGCGCCGAGTTCGCGATCGAGACCGAGCGCCGCTGACGCCGCGCCGGAAACGGCAACCGAACGGGCAGAGAACCCGAGGGATGGAGGAGACGATGACGAGGAAATTCTGGCTCGCCGCCGCGCTCGCGCTGGCCGCCGCCAATTTGGCTTTGGCGCAATCCGCCGCCGCCGAAGACGCGAAGATCGCCTTCGGCCTGCCCGGCATTCCGCCGGTGTTCGGCACGGTGCTGCAATACACGGCGCGCGAAGAGGGCCTGTACAAGAAATACGGCGTCGACGTGACCTTGCGCCCGTTCGATTCGGGTGCCGCCGCCGCGCGCGCGGTGCAATCGGGAAATATCGACATTTCGCTGTCGCCGACCCCGGTGATCGTCAACATGACCTCCAACGCCGGGGTCGATCTCGTCACGATCTGGGGCATGGAGAACACCGATTGGGTGCTCGCTGCCACCGACGAGAAATACAAGGCCTGCGCCGACGTGAAGGGACAGGGCATCGGCGTCGACTCGATCAACGGCGCGCGCTCGGTGGCGCTGCGCGAGATGATCGCGCCCTGCGGCCTGAAGGCCGTCGACGTGCAGGAGGTCGCGCTCGGCACCAACGTCCACGCCGCGATGGTGGCGGGGCAGCTAAAGGTCGGCGTGCTGCACATCGACGACATCCCGGTCATCGAGGAGCAGATCAAGCGGAAGCTCGTCTACATCACGACGATGAAGCAGGTGAACCCGGTCAACCACTATCTCGTGCTGGTCGTGCTGCGCGAGGCGCTGGCGAAAAAGCGCGACGCGTTCGTGCGCCTGCTGGCGGCGCATGTCGAGGCGGCGAGCTTCATCAAGGATCCCAAGAACGCCGACCGCGTCGCCGCGATCGCGGCGCCGACCGGGCGCACGCCGTCGGTGGCCAAGGCCGCGCTGGCCAAATATCTCGAGATGGATTTCTGGCCGGTCGGCCATGACGGCCTCGCGAAGAAGAATCTCGACGCCGTGGTCGAGATCCAGAAGAAGACCGGCGGCATCCGCGAGGGCAAGACGCCGGTCACCTACGACAAGCTCGCCGACCCCTCGGTCTTCCGCGATGCGATGGCGATGGTGAAGGCGCGCGGCGGCAAATAGGGCCGCACGCCGGGCGGCGCGGACATGCGCAAGGAGCCGTTTTGGCAGCGCTGGCTCGTGCCGGCGCTGAGCCTCGCCGCCGGGCTCGGGCTCTGGGAATTTCTCGGGAGCCGCACCAGCGCCGCGTTCCTTTCCACCTTCTCGGCGACGATGCGGCGTCTGGCCGCGCTTGTGCGCTCGGGCGAGTTCACCGACGCGCTCGCCCAGTCGCTCGCGCTGTTCGTGGCCGGATTCCTGCTCGCGGCCGTCGTCGCGGTGCCGACGGGGCTGCTGCTGGCGCGGATGCGCGTGCTGCGCGTGGCACTCGAGCCCTACATCATGGCGCTCTACGCCACGCCGATGGCGGCGCTGACGCCGTTCATCCTCTCGATGATGGGCTTCGGCTTCGCGCCCAAGGTCGTGGTCGTCTATCTCTTCGCGATCTTCCCGATCCTCTACAACACGATCGAGGGCGCGCGCAGCGTGCGCCCCGAGCTCATCGAGGTGGCGCGCTCGTTCCGGTCGAGCGAATGGCGGCTCTGGCGCGACGTAATGATCCCTTACACGCTGCCCTTCGCGCTCACCGGCATCCGCCAAGGCATCGGCCGCGGCCTCGTCGGCATGGTGGTGGCGGAGTTCTTCCTCTCCGCGTCCGGCATCGGCCGGCTCATCATCGTCAGCGAGCGCGATTTCGACACCGCCGGCGTGCTCGCCGCCATCATCGTGATCTCGGTGCTGGGCGCGCTGCTGATGGGCTTGGGGCGCATGCTCGAAAACCGCTTCGCCGCGTGGCGCGGAATCGCGCGATGAAGTCCCGCGCGCTCGCCGAACGCCTATCGATCCCCGGCGGCGACATCGCCGTGAAGGTGATCGCCGGGCTCGTCATTGCTGTTCTCTGGCAGGTCCTGGTCGGCGCGCTCGCGCCGGCCTATGTCGCAAAGCCCATCGGCATACTCGCGGCGATCCCCAAGGTTCTCGCCAGCGCCGCGTTCCTGAAGGCCGCGTGGAGCACGCTTTCCGCCGTGCTCGAAGGCCTAGCGATCGCGATCGTGGTTGGCACCGCGGTCGGGCTCGTCGTCGGCCGCATCCGCACCGCGGAGCGGGCGATGGGCTTCTACATCAGCGCGCTCTACGCGATGCCGATGGTGGCCGTGCTGCCGCTGGTCACGCTCTGGTTCGGCTACACTAACGGCGCGCGCATGGCGCTCGTCGTGTTCGCGGCGTTCTTCTCGATCGCGATCAACGTCGCCGACGGCGCGCGCGCGGTGCCGCCCGAGCATCTGGAAGTGGCGCGCTCCTATCGCGCGCGTTGGCCGCAGATCTGGCTCGGAATCGCGCTGCCGGCCTCGCTGCCTTACCTCCTCGCCGGCATCCGCCTGGCGGCGGGCCGCGCGCTCATCGCCGCGATCGTCGCCGAGTTCTTCATTTCGCTCGAGGGCTTGGGCTTCTACATTCTCTTCAACTCGCGCACGTTCCACCACGACGATGCCTTCGTCGCCGTGCTCGTGCTCGCCTTCTTCGGCATCGGCGTCGAGGTGGCGATGAATTGGGCCACCCGCCGCTTCATGCCGTGGTACCGGCGCGAGCGCCGCGACTGACAGGGAGGAACCGATGATCGGAAAATCGTGGATCGCGGGCCTGGCGCTCGCCGCCTTCGCCGCGGCGGCGCCGGCGCAGGAGAAGAAGATCACGCTCGCCGTGCCCGGCATTCCGCCGGTGTTCCAGACCGTGCTCGCCTACGTCGCCGACAAGGAGG
>JBKOUH010000105.1:0-12443 GCA_046723285.1 Pseudomonadota bacterium | reverse complement strand
GGCCCGGGCTGCGATAGACGAAGCGGCCATGGGGCGCGCCGTAGTAGCCGTAATTCGGGCAGTTCTGGCCGGCATAGACCTGCTGCCAGCCATAGTAGGTGTAGACCCAGTGATAGACCGGCACGCAGCCGTAATACTGGACCGGCGTCACCGCGCTGTTCGCGGCCGTGGTTTCGGTGCCGATGCCGGCGTTGAGCGCCGGGGCGGCTTCGGCGGCGCCGGCGATACCGGTGATAAGAGCGGCGGCGGCGACGAGGGTTTTGAGGGCGGTCATGACAGGCTCCTTGCTTCGATGGCTTTTCTATGGGGCGTGATCGCCCCTCGATTGCCGCCGTTCTACAAGAACGCCCTTGAACCGAAGCTGAGTGTGCCGTTCAGCCCGCCTTCAGCTTGGCGGAACAGGGCGCGAATTGCGTTCGCGGCCCCAGAGCCAAACCACGAAGGCCCCGGAAGCGTCCATCAGCGCGACGCTCATGAAGGCGACGCCCCAGCCGAACACGGTGTTGGGGCCGGCGATATCGAGCACCGCGCCCATCGCGAGCGCGCCCAAGAACGCGAAGCCGAAGCCGAGGCCGGAATGCACCGCCATCGTGGCGCCGCGATGCCCGGCGGGCGCCGCCGCCAAGGCGCCGGCGGTGAGCGAAGCCGAGTCGAACGTCATCATCATCGCGTGCAGCAGCAGCAGAAAAGCCACGACCGGATAGGGCAGCCGCGCAACCCAGCCGATCAGCGCGACGAGCGACGCCGTCGCCAGCATCACGAGCACGATGAACCGCCGGCGTCCGAAACGCATTGCGACCTCATTGCCGAGAATGCTCGTGATGACGCCGAGCAGCGTGGCGACACCGGCGACGGTGGGCGCGCTCCAGATCGTGGCACCGGCGGGCTGCAGCGATTGGCTGAAGACGAGGAACGTCACGATCCAGCCGCGGATCGCGAACAGCTCGAAATTGTGCGCGGCATAGCCGAGTACATAGACCATGGCGCTGCGGTTCTTCAGCACCGGGCGCACATCGAGAAGGCGCGCAAGCGAGCGGCCGTCGTGCGGCGCGCTCGCGCCGCGCGGCACAAAGAGCGTCAGCAGCGCCGCCGCGATGGCGCTCGCGGTCGCGAGGCCGAACGCATAGCGCCAATCGAGCAGCGCCGCGACGGCGCCGGCGACGACGAACGAAAGCGAGGCCGCGATGCCGAAGCTCGACGTGTAGAACGCGACGAAGCGCGACTGCTTGGGCCCGCCGACGTGATCCGAGAGGAGCTTCAAGCCCGGCATGTACATGCCGGCGAGGCCGATGCCGGCCAGGATCTGCAGCGCGAGGCCGCTCGCGAAGCTGCGCGCCGCCAGTGCCAGACCGAGATTGGCGAGCGCCGCGATCAGAGTCGCGGCGAGATAGATCTTCCGCGCATCGACGCGGTCCGTGAGCGCGGTGAGGAGCGGCACCGAGACCATGTAACCGGCGAAGAACGCGCCGGTGAGCGTGCCGGCCTGTGTCGCCGAGAGGTGCCAGGCGGCCGACAGTTCGGGCAGCAGCGCCGGCACGGCCGAGAAGCCGAGCATGCCGAGAATCTCGGCGGCGCAGAGCGTGACGGTGATGCGTGCGGCGCTAGGCGGCGGCGATGTCGGTCTTGGCAAAATCGTCGCCTTTGTAGAGCAGCGGCTCGCTCGTGACCGCCGCGAGGGCGTAGGCGAAGCAGTCGCCGAAATTGAGTCCGGCCGGATGCCGGCCCTTGCCGAAACGGCGGTAGGCGTCGATGGCGGCCCGCGACTGGTCCGCATCCACGGATGCGATATCGATGCCGGCGCGTTTCAGGAACTCTTCAAGCCACAGCACGCCGGTTTCTCCGGTGCGCTTGAGGACCACGATTGAGCACTCAAGGAGAGTTGCCGCCGAGATCAGACGGCGCGGCGCGCTTTCGATGATGTCGACGAACAACGGGCGCTCGCGCTCGTCAAACACAATGGCGAGCAGCGCAGACGAGTCGATGACCAATTTGCGGACCTAGCGCGGCAGGCCGTTCTCGTCGTAGCCGATGATCTCGTCGGCCGAACGATTGTCGAGAACGGGTAGCTTGGCGATACGCAAGGCGATTTCGTTCAATTCGTCGGCCAGACGACGCTTGCGCCTGCGCGGCGGCAGCCGATCCAGTCGCTCCTGCAGGGCCCTGGTTACGGCGACGGTGAGGTTCTCACCGGTGCGCCGCGCGATTTCCCGCGCAAGCCGGTCCGCCTTATCGTCTTTGATGCTGAGGGCCATGCTGCCAACTCAATTCTAGACGCACATCTAGAATATAGATCGCTTTCTAGAACGGCAAGTCAAAGCCGCCGCTCAAATCTGCCGCGCCCGTCCTGCCACCGCGAGCGCGGCTTCGCGCACGGCTTCGTTGTAGGTGGGATGGGCGTGGAAGCAGCGCGCCAGATCCTCGGCGGCGCCGCCGAACTCCATCACGTTGACGACCGCGTGGATCATGTCGCCGGCCTCGGCGCCGATGATGTGCGCGCCCAGAATGCGGTCGGTCTTGGCGTCGGCGAGAATCTTGACGAAGCCCTCGCGCTCGTCGTTGCAGATGGCGCGGCTGTTGGCGGTGAACGGGAATTTGCCGGCCTTGTAGGCGCCGCCGGCTTCCTTCAGCTGATCCTCGGTCTTGCCCACGCTCGCGACCTCGGGCCAGGTGTAGACGATGCCGGGCACCGTTTCGTAGTTCACGTGCCCGGCCTGGCCCGCGAGTATTTCGGCGAGCGCTACGCCCTCTTCCTCCGCCTTGTGCGCGAGCATCGGCCCGGGGATCGCATCGCCGATCGCATAGAGGTCGGGGACGTTGGTGCGGTAATGCGCATCGACCGTGATGAATCCGCGTTTGTCGCGCGCAACGCCGAGCGCCTCGAGGCCGAGCCCTTCAACATAGGGGCGCCGGCCGATGGCCACGAGGACGATCTCGGCCGAGAGCGATTCGGGCGCGCCGCCTTTGGCCGGTTCCATCGTCAGCGCCACGCCATCGGCGCTCGGCTTGGCGGCGGTGACCTTGCTGCCGAGCCTGAACACGAGGCCCTGCTTCTCGAGCACGCGCTGGAACTGGCGCGCCACCTCGCCGTCCATGCCGGGCGTGATGCGCTCCAGGAACTCGACGACCGTGACCTTGGCGCCGAGTCGGCTCCAGACCGAGCCCATCTCGAGGCCGATATAGCCGGCGCCGATCACGACCATCGTCTTCGGCACGCTTGCGAGCTCGAGCGCGCCGGCGGAGGTGACGATGCGCTTCTCGTCGACGGCGACGCCGGGCAGCGGCATCGATTCGGAGCCGGTGGCGATCACGATATGCTTGGCAGTGACCGGCTTGCCGTCGACCTCGATCTGGCCCGGCGCCTTGATCGTGCCGTGGCCCTGGAGGTGCGCGATCTTGTGCTTCTTGAACAGGAACGCGACGCCCTTGGTGAGCTGGTCGACGACGCCGCCTTTCCGCTTCATCATCGTGGCAAGATCGAGCTCGACTTGCGCCTTGATGCCGTGCTTGGCGAAACCTTGCGTCGCTTCGCGGTATTTTTCCGAGCTGTGGAGCAGCGCCTTCGACGGAATGCAGCCGACGTTCAAGCACGTGCCGCCGAGCTTCGCGCGCTTCTCGACGACGCCGACCTTCATGCCGAGCTGCGCCGCGCGGATCGCGCCCACATAGCCGCCGGGGCCCGCGCCGATGATGACGAGATCGTAGCTCTCGGCCATGGATGATTTCCGCTGCGTGGATGGAGGATGAACGGAGGCGTGACGGCTTGGTAACTAGCCCGCCCGCCCCCTAATATCCAGCGTCCGCCTTCGCCCGCAGGGCTTCGGCGGACCGACGCCGCGCTGCCGGAACCGGGGGGGCAACGACGAATGGAAGCGATCATCCAGAGCCTGATCAGCGGAATACCGATCCTTGCGCTGCATCTTGTCACCACCTTCGCGATCCTGATCGGCGGCATGGGAATCTACATGTGGATCACGCCCTATGCCGACATCAAGCTGGTGCGCGAGGGGAACACCGCCGCCGCGGTGGCGCTCGGCGGCGCGTTCCTGGGGCTCGCCGTTCCGCTCGCCGGGTGCCTGGCCGGGAGCGTCAACGCGCTCGACATCCTGCTTTGGGGTTTCGTCACGCTGGTCGTCCAGCTCATCACGTTCAAGGTCGTTGACGTGGTGCTGCAGGGCCTCGGCAAGCGCATCACCGCCGGCGAGATGAGCGCCGCGATTTTCCTCGCTTTCGTTAATGTCTCGGTCGGCGCCATCGTCGCCACCGCGGTCACGCGCTGACGCGATGCGCTCGAGCTATCTTACCTTCATCGTCATCGTGCTGTTGGTCGGGATCGGCGTTCTCGGCCAGATGGGCGAGTTCAAGCGCGAGACGCCGCGCTACGAGCCCGAGCGTCCGCAGGTGCAGCCGCGCCGCCCGCGTCCGGACGAGCCCAAGCCCGACGGGATGCGCCCGCTCGCGCCGCCCGCCGCCACCGACCCCATGATCGAGATCTCGGTGCCATTGGAAGCGAAATCCGCAACAGGCACCGGCTTCTCGCTCGATGGGCGCGGCGTGTGGATGACGGCCCGCCACGTCGCCGATGGCTGCTCGCGCATCTTCGTATTGACGGGCCCGCGCGTCGGCTACTTGACGCGCAGCGTCTACATCCATCCCTCGGCCGACGTCGCGATCCTGCGCACCGACCGCGGCGCGCCGCACATTGCCTTCGCGCGCGACGAGCCGCGGGTCAACCAGACCGCCTTTCACTACGGCTACCCGCACGGCGAGCCCGGCGCGGTGCAGTCGATGCTGATCGGCCGCGCCACGATGCGCGCGCGCGGGCGCTACAACCCCAACGAGCCGGTGCTCGTCTGGGCCGAGCGCCAGCGCATCCCGGAAAGCGATGAATCCCTGGGCGGCATCAGCGGCGGCCCCGTGTTCGACGTGACCGGCCATGTGATCGGCACCACGGTTGCCGGCAGCGTGCGCCGCGGCCGCGTCTTCACCACCGACATCAGCTCGCTGCGCGAGGCACTGCGCCGCGCCAACGTGTCTCCGGCTTCGGAGGCCTCGGCCCAGCTGCCGCACCCGAGCGCCTCGAGCTGGGTGGAGATCGGCGATGCCCTGCGCAGCAAGCTCACCGTCGCCAAGGTGGTATGCCTGGTTGATCAGCCGACCGTGCGGCCGCGAAATTCTTACGCCAGATCAAGCCTCTAGTGCCAGCCGGCCGGTCTTCGGCCGGCTGGCCTAGGTCCATTTACCGGATGAATTTCCGGACCGTACCGGATAACAAATCCTTGGCACCTCGCGTATTGAAATAGAGGCCGGCGGGCATTGGGGTCCGGCCGAGGGACATGGCAAGGGGACAATTCAATATTCTGGGCCGGGCAGGCGCGCGCGCCGCGATGGTTGCGGCGCTGGCGGCATGCGCGCTCGCGGCGCCGGCCATGGCCGGGCCGCCGCAGACGAGCACGGTCGAAACCTTCGATCTCGTGTTTCGCGATTGGATGCGCCGCCACAACGTGACGCGCGGCGTCCTCGCGGTGAGCTACGCCAATCGTCTCGCGCTGGTGAAGGGCTATGGCGGCATCGATCCGGCGGCGCCGGTTCCGCTCGCGAGCCTCGCCAAGGCGATCACCGGCGCCTGCCTCGCCACGCTGGTGCGCGACAAGAAGTTATCGTTCGACGCGAAGCTCGGCGACGTGCTCGGCGGCTTCTTCCGCCGCAACGGCGAGCCGGCCGATCCGCGCGTGCGCGCGATCACGATCGAGCAGCTGCTCGCGCATCGCAGCGGCTTCAGCCGCCACGCCAATCCCGATCCCGCCTCGGGCCCGGCGCTCGTGGCGCACCTCCGCGCCTATGGCAGCGCATCGCCGCATTTGACCGAGGCGGTGAAACGCGCGCTGGCCTACCGGCTCGCGCGCGCGCCGGGCCAGACCTACGAATACGTCAACGCGAATTACCTGTTGCTCGGTGCCGTGATCGAGGAAGTGTCGGGCCGAAGCTACGAAAGCTATTGCCGCGACGCGCTCTTGAAGCCGCTCGGCGTCACGCAGGGGCGCCTCGGCAAGTGGGCCGCGCTTTCGGCGTACGGCGGCTGGAGCCTGTCCGGCGCCGAATATCTCGCGTTCCTGCACGCGTTCGACCGCGATAGCGCCATCATGGACGCGGCGACGCGGCGCTGGCTCGCGTCGCCCGTGAGGAAGCAATTCGCCGGGCGCGGCGACCTCGCCTATTCTCTCGGCGTGGTCGCACGGCGCGAGGGCGACGGTGTTTCGGTGTGGCACACCGGCCTCTGGACGCATGCGCAGAATGACGTGCGCGGCGGCGCGCTCGCCGACAGCCATGCGACACTGGCGGTGAAATCGGCCAAGGGCGCGGCCTGGTTCGTCTACATGGAGCCGCAGCTTCCGCTCTCCGCCCGCACCGAGCTCGATGCCGCGCTCTGGCGGGCCGCCGATCGGGTGAAGATCTGGCCGGCGCAGGACCTCTTCGCGCGCTACGGCGTCGGCCCCGGGAAAGACATCAAGGTCGCGCCCGTGATGGCACCGCTCAAGACCGGCGACGCCGGCAAGCTCGACGATCGCCCGCGCGCCGCGCGGAATTAGTGCACGGCGCCCCGCACCGCCTGGCTCTGCCAGACATGCTTCTGCGCGGGCCAAATCCAATCGATCAGCGGCACCAGCGGCGTCAGGACGAACAGCGCCCAGACCGGGCCGTTGGGCGTGAAGAACACGAACTGCCAGACATAGGCCAGCGCCGCTACAAGGAACGCGTAGGCGAGGCGTAGCGCGCGGCGGTTCGGCGTCGTCATCGGATCGCTGATCATGAAGAAGGTGAACAGCAAGAGGCCGCCGTTGCTGAGCTGGTGGATCAGCACCGCCTCGCTCTGACCCAGGATGAACATGCGCGCGGCGAGCATCGCCGTGTAGCTGCCGAGGAACGCCCAGGCGATGTCGAGCCGCTTGGCGCTGGTCGTGACCGTGACGCCGAGCGCCACGAACCAAAGGCCGATCAGCACGTCGGAGCCCCATTGCCCGGGCGAAGCCCAGGCGCCGGGCACCACCGCGATGGCAAGAATCACCGCCAAGTTCGCCGGGTTGTAGACGTGCTTGCCGCGGATGCGAATCGTGAACTTCGCCGAGATCGCGAGCGCGGCCAGCAGCGGATGCACCCAATCGGAATCCGCGCGCACGAGGATGCTGGTGCCAAGGCAGGTGACGAAGGCCGAGAGGAACCCGACCCGCTTCAGGCCGCGCGCTTTGATCCAGAACGCCTGCGCCGCGAGCCCGGCCACGAAGGTGAGCGCCACTTGCTGCCATTCGAGCGCGAAATCGCGCACCAGCGCGCCGAACAGCAGCAGCGAGCCGAGGAAGACGATTTGGAAAAGACGCGCATCGAGCCGGCGAACCGCCGTGAGTAGCGAACGCACCGCGCGGCCGGGAAGCGATACCTTGCCAGCGGCGCCCACGGCCACCGGCCGCGGCGCAAGCGCCTCGGCCGACACGGCCTTCACTGCATCGAGCATGGCGGCGCCCGCGTGGGCTATGGGTTCTTGCGGCGGCGGATTTCGTCGATGTTCCAGCCGGTGAGGCTGGCCAGCACCTGGGCCGCGCGTTCTTCGCGTTCGGCGACCGACACCTTGTAGCGCCGGAACTCGCCGAGCGAGTCGAGGCACTGGAAGATCGTGCCGCGCCAGGGATGGCGGAGGATGTAGCGCGTCTGGAAATTGTTGCGGTCTTTCGTCTCCTGGAACGCGAGATCCTCTGGGAAGGTCTCCTTGGTGTAGCGGATGTGGAGGCGCGTCAGCACGACCGGCTGCGCGCCGGGTCCGCGCCGGCCGCCGTCGTCGGCGGCCCAGCTGACGCCGGCTTCGCGCAGTTCCGACGTGGCCAGCGGCTGCGCCGCGCAGGGATCGCACCAGGCCATATCCCAGAAATACTCGGTGAAGACGACGCTGTGGTTCTCGCGCTTGGCCTGCTGATCAAACATCGCCTTGTAGAAGCGCGTGAACTCGCCCGGCTGCTTCAGCCAGGTCGGCAGCTCCATGTTGGCGGGGAGCTTCACGGTGCGATAGTTCGTGGCCTCGACGCGGCCCTGGCGCGAGAGCACGTAGACGATGAGGTCTTGCGGGCCGTGCGCGTTGATCATGCCGAGGCGGATCGGTAGCATGAACTTGGCGCTCTCGAAGCGGAACTGCAGCGGGCGCAGATACGAGAATCCGGTTTTCGCCTGCTCCTTCAAGTTCACGCGCGCAACGAAGAACTTCATG
The DNA here is from genome assembly GCA_046723285.1 of Pseudomonadota bacterium. Taxonomy (GTDB): domain Bacteria; phylum Pseudomonadota; class Alphaproteobacteria; order Bin65; family Bin65; genus SBBV01. The sequence goes on along the minus strand of JBKOUH010000105.1, from coordinate 4,192 downwards.
TTCTGCTGGATGTAGGGACGGAGCGCGCGCGCGGCTCCGGCCGGGATCTTGTAGCCGTTCTCCTTCAGCCAGGTTTCGAGCCCGTCCGACTGCGAAGCCGAGAGGATGACGATGTCATATTCGCCGACCGTGTAGCGCGCCTCGACCTCGACGCCGAGCGCCTTGTCGCCGCTGCGCCGGTCGGCCCGGCCGGACGGCGACGATTCGACGGCCCTCCGGTCGTAGTAGCGCCGGTCGCAAGGATTCGCGTCGTAATATTCGGCGAGGCGCGGGGCCGAATAGGCGTCGATGCGCTCGAACACCTTCTTGTCGGCGACACGGATGTCGTCGCGCTTCAGCACGACCGGCACCGGCACCACCAGCGCGAAATCGGTGAGCTCGCCCTTGAAGTCGTTGAGCATGGTGAGGACGGTCTTGTTGCCGTCGCGCACCAGCATCACTTGCGAGGCTTCGTTGAACAGAGACGAATCGGCCTTGCCGACGAAAAAGCCGCAAAACGCGTTTGCGGCGGGGGCGAAAGCGGCGGGCGTGATGGCGATGAGTGCGGCGGCGACGGCGCTGCGCATTGGAGAGCCTCCCGGTTGTGTTTTCGCGCGGGCGTGAGACCAAGCTCCGATTGGGGCGCGCATGCGGCGCAACCACGGCTTGATCTCGCTGATCCTGGTGATTCTGCGCGGCCGCGCCTTCCCGTAATGCGCGAGCGCTTGACGCGGGCGGCGGGAACGGCTTCGCATGGGGATCGCCCGCAATGGTGATGCCATGTCTTTCGACTCCGCCCTGCGCGATGTGCGCCTCTGCCGCTCGTGGCTGTTCCTGCCCGGCGCCGATGCCGCAGCGCTCGCCGCGGCGCCCGCCAGCGGCGCCGACGTGCTCATCCAGGAGCTCGAGGATTTCACGCCGCCCGAGCGCCGCGGCGAAGCGCGGGCGCTGGCGCCGCAACTCTACGACCGCTGGCGCGCTGCCGGCGCCATGGCCGCGGTTCGCCTGAACCCGCTCGATGACGGCGGCGCCGACGACCTCGCCGCCGTCATGCGCGGCCGGCCGGACGCCGTGATGCTGCCGAAGGTGGCCGAGCCCCAGCAGATCGCGGACCTGGCGCGCGCCGTGGCAGTGTGCGAGGCGGAATGCGGCATTCCTCAAGGGGCGACGATTCTGGTCCCGAACATCGAACTCGCGCGCGGCCTCATCCAGACCGTCGCGATCGCCAAGGTGAGCCCGCGAGTTCGCGCGTGCCTCGTCGCGGCCGAGGACATGGCCGCCGATCTCGGCGCCGAGCGCGCGCCCGACGGACTCGAGCTCGCCTATGTGCGCCAGCGCTTCCTGGTGGATTGCGTGGCCGCCGGCGTCGTCGCGATCGATGCGCCCTATACGTGGCGCGACGCGCCGGGGCTCGAGGCGGATACGCGCTGGGCGCGGCGGCTCGGCTACAAGGCCAAGAGCTGCGTGGCGCCCGAGCACGCGGCGATCATCAACCGGCTGCTCACGCCCGCGGCGGACGAGGTGGCGCGCGCGAAGCGCATCGTCGCCGCGTTCGAAGCGGCGCGGGCGCGCGGGCAAGATCGCGTGGAGGTCGAGGGCTCGCTGGTCGAAGTGCCGACTTATGCCAATATGAAACGGCTGCTAGCGCGCGCGGAGGCGCTGTCCGCCGCCGGCCAGAAAGGGAGAAGCCGATGAGCGTGGTCAATCTCGACGCCAAATTCGCGAAATTCGCCGATCAATGGTCGCCCAAGATCGTCGCCCAGCTCAACGACATGCACGTGAAGGCGGTGAAGATCCGCGGCGAATTCGTCTGGCACCGCCACGCGGAAACCGACGAGCTTTTCTTCGTGCACAAGGGCCAGCTTACGATCCGCCTCCGCGATGCCGGCGGCGAGCGCGCGGTGCGCATCGGCGCGGGCGAGATGTTCGTCGTGCCGAAGGGCGTCGAGCACAAGCCCGAGGCCGCGGACGAGTGCGAGATGCTGCTCATCGAGCCGGCCGGCACGCCCAACACCGGCGACGCCGGGGGCGCGCGGACGGTGACGGACGCGCCGTGGATCTGATCTGCGCTTCACGCGAAGGGGCGGGTCTGAAACCCGCCCCCGCCGGAAGATGCTCGGCTCAGTACCTCGGCGCCGGGCGTGGCGCGGGCGTGCGGCTCGGCCGCGCGGCCGGGGCTACGGCGCCGAACGAAATGTAGGTGCCATCGACGCGCTCGCCCATTTCGCACATCGACGTGCAGTTGTTCGATTGCACGCTTGCATTGCCGCCGTTGATTTGGACCGAGACGCGGCAGCCGGGAAGACCGTTGGGGGAGCCCTCGATCAGGCCGCCGGAGATCTGCGCGTCCATGCGGGTGCCGCAGGCGCGCGCGCCATCGGCCGTGATCATGTTGAAATGCACGGTCGCACGGCCTTGCGGCCACTCGACGACGGTCATGGCGCCGGAGCCCGGCCGGCCGGCCAGCCGATAGGTGCCGGCGAGCTGGCCGCCCGACATGCGCGAGAGCTGCACCAGGCGCGCTTCGTAGCGCGCGCGCAGGCAGTCGTAGATCGGGCCGTCATAGACCGTGGTGGCGCTGGCCGCGCAGCTTTCGAGCTGGGCGACCCATACGCCCTGGTTGGCGCCGCCCGGCAAGCCGCCGGCGAAGCGCGCGACGTCGCGGTCCATGGCGATGAGATCGCTGTTCTTGCAGATGGTCTGCTGCACTCGGGTCTGCGCCCGCACGCAGTCCTGACCGAGATCGGTGAGTTCGGAACCGGTGCCCAAGGGCGAATCGGGCGCGGGCAGCGCGCGGCCGGTGTCGGGGTTGGCCGGCGCCGGATAGCCGCGTGGCGTCGCGGGCGGCTGCGACTGAAGGCTCGGCGGATCGGCAGAGTAAGTCTGGGCGCCGGCCGGGCCGATGGCCAGCAATGCGGCACCGCAAACGGTCAGGAATAGCTTCGCGGACATGACGGACCTCCGTCTCGAGACATCATTCGTGCCCCTGCAACGGCCTGATTAAGGCGATGCGGTGGCATGGGCTGTTGGGGAGGCCGCGCTGGGCCGTTCGGGCTATAGGGCAAGCCCTTACGGACTCAACCGAATTTCGCAGGAGAAAGGGCATTGCTATGACGCGATGACGCTGAATGACGACTCTGCGCCGGAAACGCCCGGCAAGCATGCCGGGCGGCGGCGCTCCAACAGGAGGCGGCCATGCGCGCGTTGCGTTTCCCTCTCGTCCTCGCCGCGATCGGTGCCGCGGTTCCAGCCCAAGCCGAAAGCGTTGCCGCCCCCGACGCGGGTCCGGCCATCTGCGCCCGCTACGAGCTTCACGCGCGCTACCTCGCGGACAGGTTCGGCGAATTCCCGATGTTCAGCGGCGTCGCCGGCGACGGGATCGCGCTGCAGCTCTTCGTCAACCGCGATACCGGACGCTGGACCACGCTCCTCGTAAGCACCGACGGCGTCTCTTGCATCACCAGCACCGGCGAACATGGGCGGCAGGAAGTCGGGCTATAGCGCCGCCTACATCTCCAGCAGCAGGCGCTGCGGGTCCTCGATGTTTTCCTTGACGCGCACGAGGAACGTCACCGCCTCGCGGCCGTCGATGATGCGGTGGTCGTAGGAGAGCGCCAAGTACATCATCGGATGGATCTCGACCTTGCCTTCGATCGCGACCGGCCGCGGCTGGGTCTTGTGCATGCCGAGGATGCCGGATTGCGGCGGGTTCAGGATCGGCGTCGACATCAGCGAGCCGTAGACGCCGCCGTTCGAGATCGTGAAGGTGCCGCCGGTCAGGTCCTCGATCGTGAGCTTCCCGTCGCGCGCCTTCCGCCCCAACTCGGCGATCCTCTTCTCGATCTCGGCGAAGCCCAACTTGTCGGCATCGCGCAGCACCGGCACCACAAGCCCTTGCTCGGTGCCGACCGCAACGCCGATGTCGTAGTGGTTCTTGTAGATGAGATCGTCGCCGTCGATCTCGCCGTTGACGGCGGGAATTTCCTTCAAGGCCTGGATGCAGGCTTTGACGAAGAAGCTCATGAAGCCGAGGCGCACGCCGTGCTTCTTCTCGAAGCTGTCGCGGAACTGCTCGCGCAGCTTCAGGATCGCGCTCATGTCGACCTCGTTGAAGGTCGTGAGCATGGCGGCGGTGTTTTGCGCGGATTTCAGGCGCTCGGCGATGCGCTTCCGGAGCCGCGTCATGCGCACGCGCTGCTCGCGCTCTCCGGCC
>JBKOUH010000407.1:0-6149 GCA_046723285.1 Pseudomonadota bacterium | reverse complement strand
CCGATGTGGCACGCCCGAAACCGCGCCCGCACAGGGACGCGGCATCGGGCCCTTCGGCCCCGGCCTTCGTGGCGGATCGCCAAGCCGCGCGGCGGCTTTGACCTATTCGCCCTGCCGGCCGAGCGCGCATTCTGAGCGCTCCCCGGGCGCGCGCGATGACCTGGATCAAGTGCGATCCGCCACCGCGACGACATGAAGAAAATGAACTGGCGGAACGCGCCGCGCCTAAGCCGCGTGAGATTATCCCGCCGCATTCTTGGCGGCGCCCGATTTCGGGACGTACTTCGCCAGCGCTGCCAGCGCGGCATCGTGCGTGGGGGTCGGAACCTTGTGCGCCCGCCCCAGCCGCGCGATCGCGCCGGAGAGAAAATTGAGCTCGAGCGGGCGCCCGGCTTCCATGTCTTCGAGCATCGAGGGCTTGGCCTCGCGCGGGAACTGGCGCATCACGCCGATCGTCGCCGCCTCGATGTCGTCCGGCAGCGCCGCCTTGCTCGCGCGGGCGACCGCGACCGATTCCGCCAACGCCGACTTGAAGAGCGCGAAGTCCCTGGGGTTCTCGAGCACGTCGCCGACCGGCTTGCGCTGCATGCAGGCCACGGCCGAGAACGAGGCCAGCATCACCATCTTGCGCCAGAGGTCGGCGTCGATGTCGGGCGAAATCGCGGCATCGATGCCGGGCACCTTCAACGCCGCGGCGAGCGCCTCGGCGGCGCCGCGCGAGGCGGGATCCGCCGCCGCGAAGCGCAAGCGGCAGAACGGCGACTTGTGCAGGATTTCGCCGGGGCCGGTCAGGAACGAACTGATGTAGATCGTGGCCTTCAGCACATGCGCGCCGGGAAGTGCGCGCGCGATAATCTCGTGCGCTTCGACGCCGTTCTGGACCGGAACGGCGGCTGTCTCCGGGCCGAACAATGGCGCCGCGCGCTTGGCGGTCTCGGCCAGATCGAAGAGCTTGGCCGTGAAGAAGACCGTCTCGGCGCGGCCGAGCGCTTGCGGATCGTCCGCGGCGGTCACGGGGCCGGTTTCGACATTGCCGAGCGGGCTGGTGAGCCGGATGCCCCGCTGCTGCAACGCCTGAAGATTGGCGCCGCGCGCCAGGAACACGACGGGGTGACCGACCGCGATAAGCCTCGCGCCGAGGTAGCCTCCGACGCCGCCCGTGCCGACGATGGCGAATTTCATGCCGCCGCCTTTCCGCCGCCGCGCGGCCCCATAATCCTCTCGTGCATGGCATCCTCCCGCCGGAACCCGGTCGCCGGCCGAAACTTTGTTTGCTAAGGATTTCGGCGCGCCCAGCCTAACATGCAAGGCGCAAGCTGAACCACTCGATACCGCCGAGGCGCCGACATGCAAGCCATTCCCGCAGCGAAAGACGCCGGCAAGCCGATCCGCCTCGACGGGCGCGTGGCGCTCATCACCGGCGCGGGCCGTGGCCTCGGCCGTGCCTATGCGCTGGAGCTCGCCACGCGCGGCGCCGCCGTCGTCGTGAACGATCCCGGCCTCAATCTGCGCGGCGACGACGCCGGCGACCGCACGCCGGCGGACGCCGTCGTCGCCGAGATCCGCAAAGCGGGCGGGCGGGCGGTGGCCGATTTCGGCAGCGTGACCGACGCGGCGGGCGCCGACGCGATGGTGCGCCGCGCGGTCGACGAATTCGGCGCGCTCGACATCGTCGTCAACAACGCCGGCAACAATCGCCGCAGCGTCTTCGCCGAGATAGACCCGGCCGATTTCATGAGCGTGCTCGACGTGCATCTCGTCGGCGCCTTCCGCGTCACGCGCGCCGCCTGGCCGATCCTGGCGCGGCGCAAATATGGACGCGTCGTCTTCACCACGAGCCAGGTCGGCTTCTACGGCAAGGTCGACAGCGTCTCCTACGGCGCGGCCAAGGCCGCGATCATCGGCTTGATGCACGGGCTGCGCCTCTCGGCGGAGCCGGCCGGGATCAAGGTAAACTGCATCTCACCCTTCGCGCTGACGCGCATGGGCGACATCTTCCCGAAGGAGATCGCGGCGCTCATCGACCCCGCCCAGGTGGCCGCCGCCGTGGCCCTGCTTGCCAGCGAAGAGTGCCCGCTCTCGGGCGAGATCCTCATCGCCGGCGGCGGCCATTTCGCGCTCGCGCGCACGATGGAAACGCGCGGTATCGACATCGACGACCCCAAGGAGATCTCCGCCGAGGCGCTGCGCGCCCGCATCGGCGAGATCGGTGATTTCACGAAGCCGCTGGTCTATCCCGACGCGCTCAAAGCGGTCGGCGCCACGTTCGACCGCGTGAAGAAGCTCGCGGGGATTGCGTAGAGGCGTCGCTCACGCGCCGAGGTAGGCGGCCTTTACCTCTTCGTTACGCTCGAGCTCGCGCGCCGGTCCGTCGAGGCGGATCTCGCCGTTCTCGAGGATGTAGGCGTGGTCGCTCGCCGCCAGCGCCACGGCCGCATTCTGCTCGACGAGCAGGATCGGCACGCCATCGGCGTGCACGCGGGCGATGATGCCGAACAGCTGCTGCACCAGCAGCGGCGAGAGCCCGAGGCTCGGCTCGTCGAGCAGCAGCAGCTTCGGCTGCGCCATCAGCGCGCGGCCGATCATCAGCATCTGCTGCTCGCCGCCGGAGAGTGTTCCGGCGTGCTGATCGGCGCGTTCCTTCAAGCGCGGGAAATAGTCGTAGACGCGGTCGAAGCCCTTGGCCGCGGTCCGGTCGCGCCGCCGCAGCCAGGTCCCCAAGACGAGATTGTCGGCGACCGAGAGCTCGGGAAAGATCTCGCGGCCCTCGGGCACCTGTACGATGCCGCGCTTGACGATACGGTCGATGGGCCAGCCGGTAATGTCGTCGCCTTCGAAGTGGATGGCGCCCGCGGTGACAGGTACGACGCCGGAAATGCAGTTGAGGGTCGAGGTCTTGCCGGCGCCGTTGGCGCCGAGCAGGCAGACGATGCGCCCGGCCGGAACCGACAGCGACACGTTCTCGAGCGCACGCACCGCGCCGTAGCTGGCCGAGATGCCTTTGATCTCAAGCATGGCTGCCCTGCCCGAGATAGGCCTCGATCACGTTGGGATCGGCGCGCACCTCGGCGGCGGCGCCCTCGGCGATCTTCTGTCCGAAGTTCAGTACCGTGATGCGATCCGCCACCGCCATCACAAGGCGCATCACGTGCTCGACCAGGACGATGGTGATCCCCTGCTCGCGCGCGAGCCCGACGAGCAGCGCATCGAGCGCCGCGATCTCGCGGTTGCGCAAGCCGGCCGCGGGCTCGTCGAGCAGCAGCAGCCGCGGCTTCGAGGCCAGCGCGCGCGCGAGATCGAGCTTCTTCTGATGACCGAAATCGAGCGCCTCGGCCGGCACGTCGCGCAGCGCCGCGAGGCCGGTGCGTTCCAGCAGCGCCTCGGCCTCGGCCACGGCTTGGCGCTCGACCGCGGCGCGGCGGAAGCCCGGCGTGAACGGGAAATAGCCGCGCACGCGCGGCGCCATGCCGATGAGCACGTTCTCGATTACCGTCAAGCTGCGGCAGAGCTCGATGTTCTGGAAGGTGCGCGCGATGCCGAGCCCGGCGACGCGGTGCGCGGGCACGCCCAGCAGCGACCGGCCCTCGAACGCGATGTCGCCTTCCGACGGCGTGTAGAAGCGCGAGACGCAGTTGAAGACCGTCGACTTTCCCGCGCCGTTGGGCCCGATGAGCGCGTGGATCGAGCCCTTCGCCACCTCCATCGAGAAGCGCTGCAGCGCGAGGAGGCCGCCGAACCGCACGCTGACGTTGTCGAGCGAGAAGAACGGCGCGGTCATGTCCGCACCGCGCGGCGCTTGCGCCGGATGAAGCCCCAGATACCGCGCGGCATGAACATCATGGCCAGGATGAGGATCACGCCGTAGACGAGCTCCTGCCAGACGAGGAGGTCGCGCATCGTCGTGCGCATGACCGTGGGCAGAACGCCGAGCAGCACGGTGCCGATGAGCACGCCCGGCACGGAGCCGAGCCCGCCCACCACGATCATCGAGAGCACCAGCACGATCTGCGCGAAGCCGAACACTTCGGGATTGGCGAAGGATTCGTAGAGCGTGAACATGCCGCCGGCGATGCCGGCATAGACCGCGGAGATCGCGAAGGCGATGACCTTGGTGCCGCGGACGTCGACGCCCGAGGCGGCCGCGGCGTGCTCGCTTTCGCGCACCGCGCAGAGCGCGCGGCCGAGCTTCGAGGTGGTGAGATACATCGTGGCGGCGAGCACCAACGCGAGCAACGTCGCCACGAGCGGGAAGGCGGCGGGATCGTTGCCCATCACATGGCCGAACAAGCTCGGCGCCGGGATGCGCAATCCGTCGGCGCCGTTGGTCATCGATTCCCAGGCGTTGAACACCCACTGCGCGCCCTCGGCGAAAGCGAACGTAGCGAGCGCCAGATAGACAGCGCGCAGCCGCGTGGCCGGGATCGCGATGAGGAGTCCGATGAGGCCCGCGAGCAGCGCGGCGCCGGGCATGGCGAGGATGAAGGGCAGCTTCAGCTTGATCTGCAGCAGCGCGGTGCCGTAGACGCCGATGCCGAAGAACGCGATATGCGCGAACGCGAACTGGCCGGCCCAGCCGAGCAGGAGATCGAGCCCGATCGCCAGCACGGCGTACATCATGATGACGTTGCCGAGGTAGAGATAGTATTGCGGCAGGTAGCCCGGCAGCAGCAGGCCGATCGCGGGCAGCAGCAGCAGCGGCGCAAGGCGCGCGAGCGAAGGCGAGCCGAACACCGGACCTAGACCTTCTTCGCGACGACGCGGCCGCCGAGCAGGCCCTGCGGCCTCAGCGCCAGGATCAGCATGATGACGATGAAGGGTGCCACCGAGATCGCGTTCGACGCCACGTAGAGGCCGACGAGGTTCTGGATCACGCCGAGCACGATGCCGCCGACGATGCAGCCGGGCAGGCTCGTGAAGCCGCCGATGATCGCGGCGGCGAAGGCGAGGATGACGATCACGCCCATGTCGGGGGTCATCAACAGCTTCGGCGCCAGCAGGATGCCGGCGATCGCCGCCAGCGCCGAGGCGATGCCCCACACCGTCATGCGCATCGTCCTGACCGGAATTCCGACGAGCGCCGCCGCGCGCGGGTTCTGGCTGGTCGCGCGCAGCGCCTTGCCGGTGAGCGTGAAGGCGAAGAAGCACCAGAGCGCCAGCATCACGGCCACGGCGATGACGACGATGGCGATGTCTTGCGGCTGGAGAATGACGGAGCCGAGGAAGATCGGCTCGCCCGTGAACAGCGGCGGCAGCCGGCGCACCTCTTCGGTGTAGGGCACTAGGCGCGCGCTGCCCTTCAAGACGTAGGAAAGGCCGACCGTGGCGATGACCATGGCGACGAGGATGCTCTGCCCCGGCACGGCGCGGCCCAGCACCTTGTGCAGAACGACACGGTCGAACGCCGCCCCCAGCGCGAAGGTGGCGAGGGCGCTGAACACGAATATCAGCACGTAGGGAATGCCGAGAAACAGCAGCGCGAACATGCCGATATAGCCGCCGACCATCACGATTTCGCCGCCGGCGAAATTGATGACGTCGGTCGACTTGTAGACGATGACGAGCGACAGCGCGATCAGGGAATAGACGCAACCCGTGACCACGCCGCTCGCAAGGGCCTGGAGAATGAGCGTCATGTGCCGGCGGCCGGAAAAGCGAGGCGAGAGCGGCCGCGGCCGCCCCCGCCCCGGCGACTACATGCCGTCCTTGCCGTTCCAGAGATAGACGCCCGGCATCAGCGTGTGCTTGGTGCCGTCGAACTTGATGAAGACCGAAGCGCGCGAACCGTCGCGGCGGCCCTTCGCGAACACGGTCGGCCCGGCGATCACGCCGCTGTCGAAGTCGAGCGTCTCCATCGCGTCGACGAACTTCTCGCGCGTCACGTCCTTCCCCGCCTTCTCGAGCGCCATCGTGATGGCCATGGCCGAGGGGAGGCCATAGGTCATGAACGCGCCGGGCTTACGGTCGGGGTAATACTGCTTGTAGAGATCGATCCACTTCTGCTGCTTCGGTCCGTCGGTGAGGTCGTTGAGCGGCGAGCCATAATAGAAATTCGTGAGCGCCGCGGGATTGCCGACGTTCTTGGCATAGACCGCCGGAATCGGCACGCCCTGCACGGCCTGAACCAGCGGAATTTTGGTCATCCCATATTC
>JBKOUH010000493.1:0-2382 GCA_046723285.1 Pseudomonadota bacterium | reverse complement strand
ACATTGGGGATTTTCGCTAGGCCGTAAAGCTGGGTCATCGGTAACTCCGATCCTCTCTCAACATCGTCATCCCGACCGGAGCGAGCCGCCTTCGGCTCGCGGAGTGGAGGGATCGCGTGGCCGCGGCGACGCGATCCCTCGACTTCGCGCGGCGCAAAGGGCGCCGCGCTTCGCTCGGGATGACGAATCACTCGTAAAACCGCCGCTGCTCGGCGGCGATGTCGGCGACGACGTTCTTCACCTGCGTGAAAGCGAGCATGGTCTCGTACGCGTCCTCGCGGCCGAAGCCGCTGCCCTTGGTACCGCCGAAGGCCGCGCCCGAGGGGAAGAGGTTGTAGCAATTGATCCAGACGCGCCCGGCCTCTGCGGCGCGCGCGAGCCGGTGCGCGCGGCCGAAATCGCGCGTCCAGATGCCGGCGGCGAGGCCGTAGTCGAGGCCATTCGCTTCCGCAAGCATCGCGCTTTCGTCGTCCCAGGTGTGAAGCGTCGCCACGGGGCCGAAGATTTCCTCGCGCGCGATGCGCATCTCGGACGATACGTCGCCGAACAGCGTCGGCTGCAGGAAGAGGCCTTTGGGATATTCCTTCACCGCCAGCTTGCCGCCGCCGGCCAGCAGCTTGGCGCCTTCGCGCTTGCCGATCGCGATGTAGTCGAGCACGCGCTCCATGTGCTCGCGATAGCAGAGCGTGCCCATCGTCGTATCCTTGGCGAAGGGATCGCCGATCTTGAGCTTGGGGATCAGCGCCACGATCTTCTCGGCCAGCGCCTTTGCGATCTTCTTGTGCGCGAAGATGCGCGAGCCCGAAGTGCACACCTGGCCCTGGTTCATGAACGCGCCGAGCAGGATGCCCTGCGCCGCGCGGTCGAGATCGGCGTCTTCGCACACGATCTGCGCGTTCTTGCCGCCGAGCTCGAGCGTGAGCTGCTTCGCGGTCGCCGCCGCGGCGGCCATCACGCGCTTCCCGGTTTCGACCGCGCCGGTGATCGAGATCTTGCGGATGCCGGGATGCGCCACGATCGCGGCGCCCGTCGTCTCGCCGTTGCCGGTGACGACATTGACGACGCCGGGCGGCAGGATCTCGCCCATGAGCCGGGCGAATTCGAGCGTCGTGATCGGCGTGGGCTCGGCCGGCTTGTAGACGACGGCATTGCCGGTCGCGAGCGCGGGCGCGATCTTGCCGGCGAACATGTTGAGCGGGAAATTCCACGCGCCGAGGATGCCGATGACGCCGAGCGGCTCGCGGAAATCGAGCGAGAGGATCGTGCCGCCGACCGGCAGCGTGTTGCCTTCGAGCGCGCGGCAGGCGCCGGCGTAGTAGCGGATGCGGTCGGCGGCGGTGTGGACGTTGGCGAGGCTCTCGCGCCACGGCTTGCCGGTGTCGCTGGTTTCGAGCCAGGCGAAGCGCTCGGCGTCGGCGGCGAGCCGGTCGGCGCATTTCATCAGCAGCGATTGGCGCTTGCGCGGCCCCGCGTCGAACCAAGCCGGCCAGGCCGCGCGCGCGGCGGAGACGGCGGCGTCGACGTCGGCGGCGTTGGCGTCGGGCACCGTACACAGCACCTCGCCGGTGAGCGGGCTCAGCGATTCGAGCCGCGCGTTGCTCGCCGGCGCCACGAACTTGTTGCCGATGTAGAGCCCGTATTCCTTCTCGATCGCGTAGCCCATGTCAGCGCACCAGGATGTGTACGGCGGCGACGGCCGAATCGCGGCCGAGCAAGCCGCCGGCCATTTGCGCGAGCCCGGCCTTGGCGCCGGCGACCTGCCGCGCACCGGCGCGGCCCATCAGCTGCTCGGCGATCTCGGCGATCTGCGCCACGCCGGTGGCGCCGACCGGATGGCCGCGCGCGACGAGCCCGCCGCTGACATTGACGGGCAGACGGCCGCCGAGCGCCGTGGCCCCCGACTCGGTCAGCGCAATCGCGCCGCCGGGCGGAGCCAGGCCGAGCTCCTCGATGTCGAAGAGTTCTTGCGGCGACGTGGGATCGTGCACTTCGGCGAGCGACACGCCGCCCGGCGGCAGCGCCGCTTGCTCGAACGCGGCGGCGCCGGCGCGCGCCGTCGCGCTTGCCGCGCCATTGCCGTTGATGCCGCTCACGACGGCGGAGGCCGCAATGCGCGGCCCCGCGACGCCGCGCCGGCGTGCGAAGTCTTCGGAGACGAGCACGACAGCCGCGGCGCCGTCGGTGAGGCCGCCGCACATGCCGCGCGTCAGCGGCGCGACGACGATCTTGTCGGCGAGGATCGCTTCGGCCGTCGCGGGCTCGCGCAACGCGGCGTTGGGATTGAGCGCGGCGTGACGCCGGTTCTTGGCCGCGGCCAGCGCGAAATGCCGCGGTTCCGCGCCGTAGCGCTCCATGTATCGGCGCGTGCGCTCGGCGTTGATG
>JBKOUH010000034.1:0-4711 GCA_046723285.1 Pseudomonadota bacterium | reverse complement strand
ATCCAGTATCACCCCTCGCTGCTGCCGCTGCATCGCGGGCCGAGCTCGATCAACTGGCCGATCATCCAGGGCCGCGCCGAGACCGGCCTCTCGATCTTCTGGCCCGACGACGGGCTCGATACCGGCCCGATCCTGTTGCAGAAGAAAACGCCGGTGTCGGACGACGATTCGCTCGGCTCGGTCTATTTCGATCGCCTCTTTCCGCTCGGCGTCGAGGCCATGCTGGAGGCGGTCGATCTCGTCAAGGCGGGCAAGGCGCCCAAGATCGCGCAGGATCACGGCAAAGCGACTTATGAGGGATGGTGCACGGCCGACAACGCTCGGATCGATTGGGGCCGCCAGGGCTACCACATCCACAACCTCGTGCGCGGCTGCAATCCGGCGCCGGGCGCCTGGACGACGCAGGGCGGAAAGAAGCTCAACATCTTCGAGACCAAGAAGATTCCGGCGGTCGATCCCAAGGGCATCGGCGGCGCCATGGGCCAGGTGATGGAGGCCGACGACAAGGGCTTCACCGTCGCCTGCGCCGACGGCCGCATCCGCGTCCTTCGCGTGCGCGCCGAGGGCGGGCAGAAGATCGCGGCCGGCGATCTCGTGACAGGCGGCGGCATCAAGGTGGGCGACCGCTTGGGCGGATGACGCGCTTGCGCGCGGCGCCGATTGTGGGGTCAGCGGCGCACGCCTAGTCTCTCCCTCCAGCGCGCTCGCGAAACGCGCGCCGCCAAGGGAGGACAACGATGTCTCGATGCGCCTGGCGTGTCGCCGCGCTCGTTCTCGTATTCGCCGCCGTCACCGGAACCGCATGGGCCGAAGCGCCCGCCCCCGGCGAAAAATGGGCCGTGACCTGGCATGCGACCCAAGGCGGCCCCTATCCGACCGGCATTCCCGGGCCGCAGCCGGACCTGAAATTCGCGTTCCCGGCGCCGCCGAACGGCGCCAACAATCAAACTTTCCGCCTGATCGTGAAGCCCGACCTCTGGGGCCGGCGCATGCGCCTCCGGTTCGCCAACACGGCCGGAACCCAGCCCGTTACCTTTGCCGACGTCTTCGTCGGGCTGCAGGAGAGCGGCGCCGCGGTCGTGCCCGGCAGCAATCGCCCCGTGGCGTTCAAGGGCCAGCGCAGCATCGTCGTGGCGCCGGGCCAATCCGCCTATAGCGATCCCGTCGAGCTGCCTTACGCAGCCGACCCCGCGAGCCCGTCCCTGGCCGGCCGCAAGCTCGCCGTGAGCGTTCACGTGCCGGCCCCGAGCGGGCCGATGACCTGGCACGCCAAGGCGATGCAGACGAGTTACGTGACCGCGCCCGGCGCCGGCTCGCACGGCGCCGACGAGCACGACGACGCGTTTTCCTATTCGACGATTTCCTGGTTCTTCCTGGACGCGATCGACGTGGCGGCGCCTGCCGACACGATGGTCGTCGTCGCGTTCGGCGCTTCGATCACCGACGGCTCGCTCTCGACCTTGAACGGCGACGACCGCTGGCCCGATTTCCTCTCGCGCCGCCTCCACGCCGCCTATGGCCCACGCGTGGCGGTCGTCAACGCCGGCATGTCGGCGAACGAGATCTGGCGCCCGGCGATCGGCGGGGTTTCGGGCCTCGAGCGGCTCGAGCGCGAGATCCTGTGCCTCGCCGGCCTCAACGCCATCGTCGGCATCGACGGCATCAACGACCTCGCCATCGCGAATGCGTCGGCGGATAAGGTGATCGAGGGCATCCGCGAGACGGTGAAGCGCGTGCGCGCCCATGGCCGCATCAAGATCATCGCCGGAACCTTCACATCCTCGCTCGGCGCCAGCGGCAACATCTTCGCCGTCTACGGCACGCCGGACATGGCGCAACGCCGCGAGGCGGTGAACCGTTTCATCCGCGGCGCCGGCATCTTCGACGGCGTGGCCGATTTCGAGGCGGCGCTGATCGATCCCAAGAGCGGCGAGATGCGCGCCGAGTTCCAGCCCAACAGCACGGTCGGCGGACCCGGCGACAAGGTCCACCCCAACCGCGCCGGCTATCAGGCGATGGCGAAAGCGGTCGACATCAAGCTGCTGGCGCCGCCGGCCGCCGCAGCACCGCCGCCCGCCCAGGGCTGCCCGGCGCCCTAGCGTACGGACCCTAGGCGGTCTCGCCATTCAACCAGTCGTCGATGAGGCGGCGGGCGATCGAGTCTTGGCGCGGCAGGCGGAACGGCGCGTCTTGTTCATGGAACTCGCGCGCATTGGCGCGGATCCAGTCGCGCGTGAACCAGCGCGCGTCGCGGAGCTCTTCCGTGTTGACCGCGAGCGCGTCGGTCTCGGCCTCGGCGTAGAAGCCGAGCATCAGCGAGGTCGGGAACGGCCAGGGCTGCGAGGAGTGGTAGCGCACGTTCGAGACGCGGGCGCCCGCCTCCTCGAACACCTCGCGCGCCACCGCCGACTCGAGCGTCTCGCCCGGCTCGACGAAGCCGGCGAGCGTCGAATACATGCCGGGCGGGAAGCGCGGATTGCTGCCGAGCAGACACGCATCGCCGTGCGTCACCAGCATGATGACGGCGGGATCGGTGCGCGGAAACTGCTGGAGCTTGCAGGCCTCGGCGGTGCAGACGCGCACATGCCCGCCCTCGGTCGAGCGCGTGGGCGCCCCGCATTGGCCGCAGAAGCGATGTCGGCGGTGCCAGGTAAGCATGCCGCGCGCATAGGCGAGCAGCGCGCCCTCGTTGCGCGCGAGCCGCGGCCCCACCATGCGGAGATCGAGGAAGACCGCCTGCCCCTGATCGAGTGCCAGGATCGCCGGGCCCGACTCGCCGCCCTCGATGTGCGAGATATCGGCGGCGAAATGCGCGATCGCGCCGGCGAGGCCCAGGAACACCGGCTCTTCGAGCCCCGGCGGCAGCTTCGCGTGCTCTTCGGCGGAGAGAAAGATCGCCGCCGCCTCCTCGGGATCGACGTAGTTGCGCGAGCGCCAGATCGGCACGAATCGCGAGGCGGGATCGGCGAGCAGCTCCGCGATCCAGGCCGCGTCTTTCCGCCGCTCGGAGACGCGGTCGAGGCCGCAATCGGCGTAGAAATTCGTCTCGGAGCGGGCGAGGCGGAAGCGGGGCACGTCGGACAAGGGAGGCATGGCGGAAAATTGGCATGCCGCGCCGCGTGCGGCAATCGTCCACAGGTGCATGATTGCAGCGACTCATCGCTTGCGAGTCGCGCGCGCGATGCCGATATTCAGCCCGGGAGGCCGGCGGCGGACGGTCCGCTCGCCAACCCGGCCAGGTCCGGAAGGAAGCAACCGTAACGAGTTTCGTCCGGGTCGTTGTCCGGCCTCCCACCTTCGCTTCGTCGCTCATTCCCTTCTCCGTCATCCCCGCGCCAGCGGGGATCCGTGTGCGAGCCGACCGAGCGCTGGAGAAATGGATCTCCGCTGGCGCGGGGACGACACAGTGGGTTGGGCTACAGGAAATAGGCAAAACGACCCGCGCATGAACGAACTCTTTCCCGCGGAGCCGACCAGCCCCTACCGCGTGCTTGCGCGCAAGTACCGGCCCGTGACCTTTGCGGAGCTGGTGGGGCAAGAGGCGCTCGTCCGCACGCTCACCAACGCGATCAAGACCGGGCGCATCGCGCATGCGTTCGTGCTCACCGGCGTGCGCGGCATCGGCAAGACGACGACGGCGCGCATCATCGCGCGCGCACTCAATTGCGTTGGCCCCGACGGCAAGGGCGGGCCCACGATCGGGCCCTGCGGCGTGTGCGAGCACTGCACCGCGATCGCACAGGACCGCCATGTCGACGTGATCGAGATGGATGCGGCGAGCCGCACCGGCGTCGACGACATCCGCGATCTCATCGAGGGCGTGCAGTACCGGCCCGTCCGCGCGCGCTACAAGGTCTACATCATCGACGAAGTGCACATGCTCTCGAAGAACGCCTTCAACGCGCTGTTGAAGACGCTCGAGGAGCCGCCCGAGCACGTGAAATTCGTCTTTGCGACGACGGAAATCCGCAAAGTTCCCATCACCGTTCTCTCGCGCTGCCAGCGCTTCGATCTGCGCCGGCTCGATCGCGAGCAATTGGCGGCGCATCTCACCGGCATCGCGGCCAAGGAGAACGCGAAGATCGCGCCCGATGCGATCGCGCTCTTGGCGCGCGCCGCGGACGGCTCGGTGCGCGACGGGCTCTCGCTGCTCGACCGCGCCATCGCCGAGTCCGACCCCAAGACGGAGATCTCGGCCGAAAGCGTGCGCGCCATGCTCGGCCTGGCCGACCGCAGCCAGACGCTCGATCTCTTCGAAGGCGTGATGAAGGGCGCGGTCGCCGAGGCGCTGGCGTTGGCGCGCGATCTCTACCGCGCCGGCGCCGATCCGCTGACCTTGGTGCAAGACCTGTTGGAGATCACGCACGGCATCACGCGCCTGAAGCTCGTCGCGGAGCAGGCGGCGGCCGATCTCTCCGCCAGCGAGGCCCAACGCGCGAAGCCGCTGGCCGAGAAGCTTTCGGTGCCGGTGTTGAGCCGCGCCTGGCAGATGCTGTTGAAAGGCGTCAACGAGGTGCAATACGCGCCGCAGCCGATGAACGCGCTCGAGATGCTGCTGGTGCGCCTCGCCTATGTCGCCGACCTGCCGACGCCGGGCGAGATCGTGGCCAAGATGCAAAACGAAAGCGCCGGCAACGGCGCGAGCGCGGCTTCCGGCGCGGCGCCGGCACCTTCCGCGGGGCCCCGCGCCCTCGCAGCGTCGGCGCCGCAG
>JBKOUH010000477.1:0-3797 GCA_046723285.1 Pseudomonadota bacterium | reverse complement strand
TGACCGGCAACCCCGGCCGCGACGGCGCCGCAGCCAGGCGCCGCAGGGCGGCGGCGTGGTAACCGCGGCAAGCAGGCAGGAAATAGAAAAATGTGCCTTTTCAATGCGCTAAGGCAATTTTTCCGGCCTCTGATCCTGCCCGTCTTATGCTTATTCCGCATTGCAGCATTGCGCTCGACCGATATTTTGCACATGCGAGATGGTCGTAGATTCCGTCCATCCCCCACATCAAACGGAGGGGTCCCATGACCCCGCAACCCGGCCGCGACCCCAACGTGTCGCGGCTCATGCTCGGTGCACTCGGCGTCGTCTACGGCGACATCGGCACGAGCCCGCTCTACACCATCCGCGAATGCTTTAGCGCCACCACCGGCATCAAGCCGGTGCTGCCGGAAGTGCTCGGCATCCTGTCGCTGATCTTCTGGTCGCTCGTCCTCGTCGTCACGGTCAAATACGTGCTGTTCATGCTGCGCGCCGACAACCGCGGCGAGGGCGGCACCCTGGCGCTGATGGCGCTCGTCTCCGAGAAGCTCGGCCACGGGCCCAAGCGGCGCATCGCGCTCGTCGTCGGCATGATCGGCGCCGCGCTCTTCTTCGGCGACGCGCTGCTGACGCCGGCGATCTCGGTGCTGAGCGCGGTCGAAGGCTTGAACGTCGCGGCGCCCGTGCTCGAGCATTGGGTCGTGCCGCTCTCGATCGCGATCCTCGTCGTGCTGTTCGCGTTCCAGAATCGCGGCACCGGCAAGGTCGGCAGCCTGTTCGGCCCGGTCATGCTGGTCTGGTTCGCGGTGCTCGGCGTCACCGGCATCCTCTCGATCGTCGAAACTCCGGCCGTGCTGGCGGCGCTGGATCCGCGCCACGCGGTCTTCTTCTTCGTCGATCACGGCCTGGTCGCGTTCCTCGTGCTGGGCCTCGTCTTCCTCGCCGTCACCGGCGCCGAGACGCTCTACGCCGATCTCGGCCATTTCGGGCGGCGCGCGATGAGCCTCTCCTGGCTCGCGCTCGTGCTGCCCTGCCTCGTGCTCAACTATTTCGGCCAGGGCGCCCTCATCCTGCGCACGCCGGCCGCGATCGAGAATCCGTTCTATCTCATCGTGCCGAACTGGGGCCTCTATCCGATGATCGTCCTGGCGACGGTGGCGACCGTCATCGCCTCGCAGGCGGTGATCTCGGGCGCCTATTCGGTATCGCGCCAGGCGGTGCTGATCGGCTTCATGCCGCGCCTCACCATCGTGCACACGTCGACGCGCGAGCGGGGCCAGATCTACATGCCCCAGATCAACGCGTTCCTCTTCGTCGGCGTGCTGGCGCTCGTGCTGGGCTTCAGGAACTCGAGCAACATGGCCGCGGCCTACGGCATCGCCGTCACCGGCATCATGGTGGCGACGACGGTGCTCGCCTATCTCTACCTCCGCCATTGCCGCGGCTGGGGCCGCGTGCCCGCGGGCGCGCTCATCGCGGGCTTCCTCGCGATCGATCTCGCGTTTCTCGCCTCGACCTTGATCAAGGTGCCCGAGGGCGGCTGGGTGTCGCTGCTGGTGGCCACGTTCGTGTTCGTCATCATGAGCACCTGGGTGCGCCAGCGCGAAATCGCCCACCAGCTCAGCGAGGCCGATGCGACGCCGCTCGCCGATTTCGTGGCGCGCATCGCCGAGAAGCAGAAGGCGGGCAACGGCGGCAGCGCGCGCCGCGTGCCGGGGACGGCCGTCTTCCTCTCGCAGCGCGCCGACGTCGTGCCGCACGCGCTGCTCCACAATTTGAAGCACAATCACGTGCTGCACGAGCGGATCGCGATCGTCACGGTGGTGACCGAGGACCGCCCCTGGGTCCCGCTCGACGAGCGAGTGGAGTTCGCGAAGCTCGGCGTCGGTTTCTACCGCATTGTCGCGCATTACGGCTTCATGCAGTCGCCCAACGTGCCGACGGTGCTCGAGCATTGCGCCGGCCGCGAGGGCTTCAGCGCCGAGCCGATGACGACCTCGTACTTCTTCGGCCGCGACAAGTTCATCGCGCGCGCCGCCGCAGGCTTCGGGCGCTGGCGGGAATCGATCTTCATCTTCCTGCAGCGCAACGCGATCAGCGCCGCCGACTTCTTCCGCATCCCGCCGAACCGCACGGTCGAACTCGGCACGCAGATCGAGATCTGAAGCGATCGCGTGGCAGGCGTGCGGTTGGCGGCGGCCCCCTCGTCGCGGCGCCCTCCGCGGCCGTTGCGTGATGCGCCGCGCCATCGCCACCGGGCGCGCGCCGGATTATATTGTGGGCGGAACCCGGCCGACGAGGACCGCCATGCCCGACGCTTCCGGAATGCGCAGAATGCGCGAATCGCGCAACGTGCTGGGCGAGCCCTTGAGGGGCTGCAGCGACCGGCCGGCGACGGGGTTCTTCCGCGACGGCTGCTGCAACACCAGCGCCGAGGACGTCGGCTCGCACACGGTCTGCGCGCTGATGACGGCCGAATTCCTCGCCTTCAGCGCGCGCGCCGGCAACGATCTCTCAACGCCGATGCCCGAATACGGCTTCCCCGGTTTGAAGCCCGGCGACCGCTGGTGCCTCTGCGCGCCGCGCTGGCAAGAGGCGCTCGAAGCCGGCGCCGCGCCCAAGGTCGTGATCGCCGCCACCCACGAGGGCGCGCTCGACCACTGCAAGCTCGCCGATTTGAAGAAATACGCGGTCGATCTCGCCTAGAGCGTCGAGCTCACTCCGCCGCACGGCCGAGCGGGAATTCGATCGTGCAGCGCAGGCCCTCGGGGTCGAAATCGAGCTGCACGCTGCCGTCGAGATCGACGCCGAGCGCGCGGCGCAGCAGGCGCGAGCCGAAGCCGAAACGCGTCGGCGGCGCGACGGGCGGGCCGCCGCGCTCGCGCCAGACCAGCGCCAAACGCCGCTCGCCGGCATCTTCGCCGATGGTCCAGATCACCGAGATCTGCCCCCCGGCGGCCGAGAGCGCGCCGTATTTCCGCGCGTTGGTCGCCAGCTCGTGCAGGCCCATGGTCATCGCGAGCGCCTTCTGCGGCGGCAGCTCGCAGGCGGGGCCGCGCACCTCCACCAGCGCCGGATTGGCCGCGCGCTCGGGCGCCAGCGTCGTCTCGATCAGCGCGCCGACCGAGGCGCTCTGCCAGCGGCCGCGCGTCAGCAAATTGTGCGCCGAGGCGAGCGCCATCACGCGCGCCTGGAACGCGGCGAGGAATGCCGGGACCGAGGCGGCGTCCTGCGCCGTCTGCTGCGCCAGCGCGAGGACGGAGGCCAGCGTATTGCGGACGCGGTGATCGAGCTCGCCCAGCAGCAATTGCTGCTGCGCCGCGTCGCGCGCGCGCTCGGTCACGTCGCGCGCCACGCCGACGCTGCGATAGGCGGCGCCCGCCTCGGGTGGCACGCCGGCGTGGCGAACGACCGCGCCGAGGACGGCCAGCGCGCGGAACGAGCCGTCCGGCATCACGGTGCGGAAATCGATTTCGAGCGGCTTCTGATCCTGCCGCCGCGCCGCGAGCTCGGCCAGAACCCGCGGCCGGTCCTCGGGATGGATACGCCCGAGCCAATCGGCGTCCTTCACGATCGCCGGCTCCGGCGGCAGGCCGAACATGGCGGCAAGATTGGCGTCCATGTGGAGTTCGCCCGAGCCGAGCGGGCGGTGCCACACGCCGAGCCCCGCGGCCTTCAGCGCCAAGCCGAGCCAGGTTTCGCTTTCCGACTGCTTCTCCTCCAGCGCACGCGTAAGCCGCAGGATTTCGAGCTGCGTCGCCACCCGCGCCACCAGCTCGTGATCGGCGAAAGGCTCGGTGAGCACGTCGGCGACG
>JBKOUH010000413.1:0-2617 GCA_046723285.1 Pseudomonadota bacterium | reverse complement strand
GGACTGCACGCGAGCGCGCTTCCCGGCGAGCTTGCGCTGTGGATGGAGCGCGCGATCGGCGTCGGCGGCGCGCGCCGCCCGGATGGCCCAGGCGAATGGCGCGATCCGTCGTGCGACGCGCGCGATGCGGTGCTGAGGGCGCTCGCCCAGCGCTTCTACCCTTGCGTTCCGGTCAGCACCCAGGCCGCGCGCATCTACGCGCTCGCCGAGACCTACGCCTTCGCTCATTGGCCGCGCGACCGCGAGCAAACGCAGATCCCGGCGCGCTATCGCGGCACGCCCGACGAATATCTCTGGGCCGCGCTCAAATCCGGCGCGCCGATGCCGCTGCCGATGCGCGAGCTTCGGAGGATTCTGATCGGCGTGGCTGAAAACGAATAAGGCGCAGCGCGCAAGCGGCGGAGACGGCGCGTTATTGGGACCGCGCGCCTCCAGGCGCGCGCTCGCTTCCTTCGTCGGAGCGAAGAGCGCGGCTGGAGCGGCGCGGTCCCGGAAAATCGAGCGGTGCCGCTCAGTGCGCCAAGATCGCGAGCAGCAGCAGCGCCACGATGTTGGTGATCTTGATCATCGGGTTGACGGCCGGGCCGGCGGTGTCCTTGTAGGGATCGCCGACCGTGTCGCCGGTGACGGCGGCCTTGTGCGCCTCGGAGCCCTTCATGTGCTTCTGGCCCGACGAATCGGTGAAGCCATCCTCGAACGACTTCTTGGCGTTGTCCCACGCGCCGCCGCCCGCCGTCATCGAGATGGCCACGAAGAGGCCGGTGACGATGACGCCCAGGAGCATCGCGCCCAGCGCCGCGAAGCCGTTGGCCTGGCCGCCGATCCAGGTGACGACGAAGTAGAGGACGATGGGCGACAGCACCGGCAGCAGCGACGGGATGATCATCTCCTTGATCGCGGCCTTGGTCAGCATGTCGACCGCGCGGCCGTAGTCCGGCTTCCCCGTCCCTTCCATGATGCCCTTGATCTCGCGGAACTGGCGGCGGACCTCGACCACGACCGAGCCGGCCGCACGCCCCACCGCCGTCATGCCCATCGCGCCGAAGAGATAGGGCAAGAGGCCGCCGAGGATGAGGCCGATCACGACGTAAGGATTGGTGAGGCCGAAATCGATGTCGCCGATCTTGAGAGCACCCGACTTCCTGAAGAAGTCGAGGTCCGACGTGTAGGCGGCGAACAGCACGAGCGCACCGAGGCCCGCCGAGCCGATCGCGTAGCCCTTGGTCACGGCCTTGGTCGTGTTGCCGACGGCGTCGAGCGCGTCGGTGTTCTTGCGCACGTCCTTCGGCAAGCCCGCCATTTCGGCGATTCCGCCGGCGTTGTCGGTGACGGGGCCATAAGCGTCGAGCGCCACCACCATGCCGGCCAGCGCCAGCATCGCGGTGACCGCGATCGCGATGCCGAACAGCCCGGCGATGAGGTTTGTGGCGACGATGCCGGCGCAGATCACGAGCGCCGGAATTGCGGTGGCCTCCATCGACACGGCCAGGCCCTGGATCACGTTGGTGCCGTGGCCCGTCGTCGAGGCCTGTGCGATCGAGCGCACCGGGCGATAGCCGATGCCGGTGTAATACTCGGTGACCCAGACGATGAGGCCGGTGACGACCAAGCCGATCAGCGCGCAGAGGAAGAGGCTCGTGCCGGTGAAGGTTTTGGCGCCGACGGTCATCTTCGTGTCGAAGCCGACGACCCAAAAGGTGATCGGCACGAACGCGATGGCCGAGAGCACGGCGGCGGCGACGAAGCCCTTGTAGAGCGCCTTCATGATCTTGTTGTCGGCGCCCAAGCGGACGAAGTAGGTGCCGATCACCGAGGTGATGATGCAGGCGCCGCCGATCGCCAGCGGATAGAGCATGAGCTTTTGCACGAGCGCTGCGTCGCCGACGAAGAAGATCGAGGCGAGCACCATGGTCGCGACCGTTGTGACGGCGTAGGTCTCGAAGAGGTCCGCGGCCATGCCGGCGCAGTCGCCGACATTGTCGCCGACGTTGTCGGCGATGACGGCCGGGTTGCGCGGGTCATCCTCGGGAATTCCGGCTTCGACCTTGCCAACGAGGTCGGCGCCGACGTCGGCGCCCTTGGTGAAGATGCCGCCGCCGAGCCGCGCGAAGATCGAGATCAGCGAAGCGCCGAAGCCGAGCGCCACCAGCGAATCGACCACGATACGGTCGGTGGGCTGGTGCCCGAAGACGGTGACGAGCAGGTAGAAGTAGACGGCGACGCCGAGCAGCGCCAAGCCCGCGACGAGCATGCCGGTGACGGCGCCGGCCTTGAACGAGAGGTCGAGGCCGCGCGCCAGGCTCTCCATGGCGCCTTGCGCGGTACGCACGTTCGCGCGCACCGACACGTTCATGCCGATATAGCCGGCGGCGCCCGACAGCACCGCGCCGATGATGAAGCCCAATCCCGGCTTCCAGCCGAGCGTCACGAACAGGATCACGGCGACGACGACGCCGACGAGCGCGATCGTCGTGTATTGCCGGTTGAGATAGGCGCGGGCGCCTTCCTGGATCGCGGCGGCGATCTCTTGCATGCGCGCGGAGCCGGGGCTCGCGGCGAGCACCGCCCGGCTGGTGACAATGCCGTAGAGGATGGCGAGCACACCGCACGCCAACAC
>JBKOUH010000481.1:0-6327 GCA_046723285.1 Pseudomonadota bacterium | reverse complement strand
CTGCACGATGTACACCTCGACCTTCGGCATGTCGGTGATGCGCAGCGGCGTGTAGTCGTGGAAATTCGACTGCATGACCTTGCCGCCGTCGAGCGTCACCTGCTCGGCGAGCGCGGCCGAGAGCCCGTAGCCGATGCCGCCTTCCATCTGCGCGCGCACGACGTCGGGATTGACCGCGATGCCGCAATCGACCGCGCAGACGACGCGCTCGACCTTGAAGCTGCCGTCGCCGGCGACGCTGACCTCCGCCACCTCGGCGACATAGCTGCGGAAGGCCTCGTGCACGGCGACGCCCTGGAAGCGGCCCTTCGGCAGTTCCTTGCCCCAGCCCGCCTTGTCGGCCGCGAGCGCCAGCACGTCGCGATGCCGCCCATGCCCCTTCAACAGCGTGAGGCGGTAGTTGACCGGGTCCTTGCCGGCGGCGCGCGCGAGCTCGTCGATCATCACCTCGGTCGAGAACGCCGTGTGCGTCGAGCCGACCGAGCGCCACCACAGCACCGGGACGCCGACCTTGGGCGAATGCAGCTCGACCTGGAAATGCGGTATCTCATAGGGGAGGTTCGAAGCGCCCTCGACCGACGTGCCGTCGATGCCGTTCTTGACCAGCATCGCCTCGAACGGCGTGCCGGCGAGGATCGACTGAGTCACGATGCGGTGCTGCCACGCGGCGGGCAATCCATCGGCGCCGAGCGCGGCCTTGAGCCAATGATGCGTGAGCGGCCGGTAGCGCCCGCCGCGGATGTCGTCCTCGCGCGTCCAGATGAGGCGCACCGGCGCCGCGCCCTTGATCGCCTTGGCGATGGCGACGCCCTCGACGATGTAATCCGAATTCGGCGTCGCGCGCCGGCCGAAGCTGCCGCCCGCGAAGACGGTGTTGATCTTCACCTGCTGCGGCTTCAGGCCGGCCACGGCCGCGGCCGCCATCTGGTCGACGGTCTGGAACTGATCGCCGGCCCAGATCTCGCAGCTCGTCGGCGTGAGCCGGACGACGCAATCGAGCGGCTCCATCGGCGCGTGCGCGAGATAGGGGAAGTCGAAGCGCGCCTCGAAGCTCTTGGCGCCGGCGGCGAAGCCGGCGGCGATGTCGCCGCGCTTGGCGGCGACCGCGCCGGGCTGATTGGCGAACTTCCGGTATTCCTCCATCAGCGCCGCGGTGCCGCGCGTCTCGGCCTTGCTCTCGTCCCAATCGACCGCGAGCGCGTCACGGCCCTTCAACGCGGCCCAGGTGTTGTCGGCGACGACGGCGACGCCCGTGGGCACCTGCACCACGTGGCGCACGCCGGGCACCGCCTTGGCCTTGGCGGCGTCGAACGACTTCACCGTGGCGCCGAACAGCGGCGCGCGCGCCACGACCGCCGTCAGCATGCCGGGCAAGCGCATGTCGTGCGCGAATTGGGCCGTGCCCGTGGTCTTGGCAACGGTGTCGACGCGCGGCAGCTCGTGGCCGATGAGCTTGAACGTCTCCGGGTCCTTCAGCTTCACGTCGGCCGGCACGGGCAGCTTGGCCGCCGCCGTCGCGAACTGGCCGAAATTGCCGTTGCGCTTGCTCTTGTCGTGAAAGATGAGCCCGGCCGAGACCGTGATTTCGCCCGGGGGCACGCCCCAGGTCTGCGCGGCGGCGGAAACCAGCATCGCGCGCGCGGCGGCGCCGGCTTTCCGCAGCTGCTCGAACGAATTGAACACCGCCGAGCTGCCGCCGGTGCCCTGGATGGGCCCCATCGCGAGATTGTTGTAGCGTGTGGCGTCGGCGGGCGCCGATTCGACGCGCACCTGCTTCCAATCCGCGTCGAGTTCCTCGGCGAGGATGGTGGCGAGGCCGGTATAGGTGCCCTGCCCCATCTCGAGATGCTTCGCGATCACCGTCACGGTGTTGTCGGCGCCGATGCGCACGAACGCGTTCGGCGCCGGTGCCGCGGCTTCGGCAAACGCGCGGCGCGGCGCCAGGTGGAAGCCGAGCACGAGCGCGGTCGCGGCGCCGGTCTTCAAGAGCGTGCGCCGGCTCGGGGCGAAGGCGGCCTTCACGATGTCCTGCAGCATGGCGGGCCTCACGCGAGCGACTTGGCGGCCGCGTGGATCGCGGCGCGGATGCGCTGATAGGTGGCGCAGCGGCAGATGTTGCCGGCCATCGCGCCGTCGATATCCGCGTCGCTGGGCTTCGGATTCTTCTCGAGCAGCGCCGCGGCCGACATGATCTGGCCGGATTGGCAATAGCCGCATTGCGGCACGTCGAGCTTCTGCCACGCGGTTTGCACGGCCTTGGCCGGCTTGCTCGCCAGGCCCTCGATCGTCACCACCTTCTTGCCCTTGGCCTCGCCGACCGCGAGCGAGCACGCGCGCACCGGCTCGCCCTCGACCTGGACCGTGCAGGCGCCGCATTGCGCCACGCCGCAGCCGTATTTGGTGCCGGTGAGCCCCGCGAAATCGCGGATCGCCCAGAGCAAGGGCATGTCGTCGGGGACGTTCAACTGAACGGCCTTGCCGTTCAGCGTGAATGAGACGGCCATGATATTCCTCCACCGCGCGGCGCCTTCGCGCCCACCCGGGCGTCAACATTGATCGCGGGCGTTCCGCAATCAAGCGTCATTGGCGAATTTGCCGAATACACGCCGCCGGTTACGTGCGTCGCGCGCTCGAACGCGGCGTCGAACCGCGGTAAAGCTTGAAGCCGCCGCGAGGCTGCCTGTATCGTCGGCGCCAATCCCGGCGAGAAATTCCCCGACCAAGCGCGGATCGATATCGTGGCGAAGCAGAAAATCAGCGCGCGCGCCGGCCGGCACCGCGCGCGCATCCGCACCGCGCGCTCGCCGTTCTTCCAGTTGCTGGTGCTCGCGAACTTGACCGCGCGGCCGTTCGCGGAGCGCTTCGGGCGGCGCCTGCATTTGAGCCTCTCGGAATGGCGCGTGCTGTTGGTGGCGGCTGACCGGCCCGGCATCACCGCGCAGGACCTCGCCGACTATATCGGCCTCGACAAGATGAGCGTCTCGCGCGCGGTGCGCGGGCTCGTCGCGCGAAGGCGCCTCGCGCGCGAGGCCAGCGCTCGCGATCGCCGCCGGCTCCATCTCTATCTCACCGAGGAAGGCTGGCGCGTCTACGAAGCGATCGCCGCTTCGGGCCTCGCGCGCGAGCGCACGGTCTTCGGCTCGCTCGGCGCTCGCGAGCGCGCGGCGTTCTTCGCCCAATTGGCGCACCTCGTCTCCGGGATACGGAAACTCGATCGCAAGCCTTAGCTGCGATGTCGAACGCTAGAACCCATAAAGCTCGGCTTCGTGCCCTCGCGCTTCGCCAGCGGCGGGGGCCTCGGCCCAGGCGAGAAGCTGGCAGCCATATTCGGTGGCGATCTCGGCGCGCGTGCCGGGTTCGATGATGACGAAACTGTTGGCGTGGGCGCGCTTGCCGTTGACGGCCACGTCGCCGGCGAGGACGTACCAATCCGTCAGGCCCTGATGCGCGATTTCGATCGCCGGCGCGTGCGGCATGATGGTCAACGCCGCGAAACGGCGGCGGTCGCCGGTCGGCGCGTAGTCGAAGATCATGCGCCGGCCGACGCCGGCGAACTGCGTCGGCACCAGCGGCAGCGGCGCCACCGCGATGTTGATGTCGGGCCAGCGCTCCGGGATCGGATTGACGAGGCGGCCGCCCTTGGCGCCGCCCTGGATCGGATGCGCGGCCGTGACGCCGTCCGGCGAGACGACCGGGCCTTCGAGGCGCGCGGCGATGAGCGAGCCGGTGTAGGAGACGGCGTCGTGCGTGGCGCCGGCGAGGTTGATGCCGGCCATGCCCTCGCTGGCGCTGCCCTGATAGTCCGTGAGCGAACCGGCGAGGAAATAAGAGAGCGCGGTGCCGAGGTGCTGATGCAGGCCCGAGCGCGACAGCGGCTCGAACGCGATCACGCCCAGATAGTGGCCGGTCTCGCGCTCCTTGCGCACCGATTTGTCCCTGACGCCGGGCCGCCCCAGCTCGCGCCAGGGCATCTCGTCGAGCGCGTAAGAATAAACGCCGTTCGTCTTGCGCGCGGCGGCGGCGGTTTGCGCGGCGTCCGCGCGCTTGATCCTGGTGACAGCCATGGGCGTGCGCTTGCCAATTGGTAACGATCGTTACTACTATACGCACCGGATCGCCGCCGCGGTCAAGCGCGGGATCGAGGGAGGAACGACATGAAAAAGCTGCTCATGCTCGCCGCGGTCGTGGCGGCCGCACCGGCCGCGCTCGCGCCCTTGGCCGCCGGCGCCGAGACGACGTTCCGCATGGCCTATGTGGCGCCGCCGCCGGTGTGGGGCCCGATCGCCGACCGCTTCGCGCAGCACGTCGCCGAGAAGACGAAGACCGCCACGGGCGGGGGCGAGATCAAGATCCAGTCGCTGGGCGGCGGCCAGCTCGGCAACCTGCCGCAGAACTATGCCGGCCTCAAAACCGGCCAGATCGACATGATGCTGGCCGACACCGGCACGCTGGCGCTCGCGCGCGGCGGCAAGGACTTCAACGCGCTCTTCGCGCCCTACGTCTTCCGCGACCACGCGCATTTCAAGGCGTTCTTCGCCTCGAAGACGTTCCAGGACATGCTCGCCGTCGCCGAGAAGGAAGGCGGCTTCAAATATGTGGGCTACGTCTCCGACCGCACCGAGCGCCAGCTCACCACCGCCAAGACGCGCGTGACCAAGCTCGAGGATTTGAAGGGCTTGAAGGTGCGCGTGCCCGAGACGCCGACGATCCTCGCCGTGTTCAAGGCGTGGGGCGCGTCGCCGACGCCGGTCGCCGCGGCCGAGCTCTATCTCGCGATGAAGCAAGGCATCGTCGACGGCCAGGACAACGGCTTCGATGCTATCGCCGGCGCCAAATATTACGAGGTGCAGAAATACGCGATCCGCATCGACTACATCCAGTCCGGCCTCATGGTGCTGATGGCGGCCGACAAATGGGCGAAGCTCGACGCCGCGCAGCAGAAGGCGATGACCGAAGCCGCCGCCGAGACCGAGGTGTGGGCGAGCAAGATGACGTGGGACATGGCCGCCAAGTCGATCGCGCTGCTCAAAGAAAAGGGCATGGAGATCGTCGAGCCCGATCTCGCGCCGTTCAAGAAAGCCGCCGCCGAAGCGCTCGCCAAACTCGACGGCGCGCTCTGGACCAAAGGCACGATCGAGAAGATCCAGGCGGTGAAGTGACGGGCGTGCCGACGGCGTGCGACGACGAAACAATTACGTTCACTCACACCCGTCATCCCGACCGAAGCGGCCGCGCCCTTCGCGCGGCCGCGAAGTGGAGGGATCGTGCGGCAGTTGCACGTGGCCGCTGCAACACGATCCCTCCACTCCGCACGCGCAAGCAGCGCGTGCTCCGGCCGCGGTGACGCCGCGAACAGACTAAAGTCTCCGTCATGCTGAAGCTGCTCGATCGCACCATTTCCGCGCTGATCGGCCTCGTCGCGGTTGCCTTGCTCGTCACCGCCTTCGGCCAGGTGATCGCGCGCTATGTGTTCAATCGGCCGTTCACGTGGGTGCTCGAGCTCGACGTGATGCTGCTGGTCTGGCTCACCATGCTCTCCGGCTATGTCGGGGTGCGGCGCAATCTCCACATGGCGGTGGATTTCGTCGTCGCGAAATGGCGCCCGGGCGCGCGCCGCGCGATGGCCCTCGCGAGCCTCGTGCTCTCGGCCGGCTTTGCCGCCGTCGTGCTGTGGGCGAGCTTCCCCGTCATCGGCGCGATGGAGGGCATGATCTTCGCATCGCTCGGCCTGGCGCAGAACTGGATGTATTGGTCGGTGCCGGCGGGCGCCGCGCTGATGCTGGTCGCGTTCGCCGTCGCGCTTTGGCGCCAGCTCGGCGGCAGCGGCGCGCCGCCATGACCGCGCAGCTTCTCCAGCTCGCGCTGCTGATGGGCGCGTTCCTCGCGTTCATGGCATTCGGCATCCCGGTCTTTTTCGCGATGGGGCTCTCGTCGCTGGTCTTCATCCTCGCCACCGGCGGCCAGGTGCCGCTGAACGTGCTCGCGACCTCGCTGATCCAGGGCATCGACAGCTTCGCGTTCCTCGCCATCCCGTTCTTTTTCATCGCCGGCGATCTCATGAACACGGGCGGCATCACGCGCCGCCTGCTCGCCTTCGCCGCGTCGCTGGTCGGGCACATCCGCGGCGGGCTCTCGCACGTGGCGATCCTCGGCACGATGGTGTTCTCGGGCGTCTCGGGCTCGGCCGTCGCCGACGCTTCGGCCATCGGCGCCGCGATGATCCCGGCGATGAAGGAGCAGAAATATCCGCCCGCCTACGCCGCCGCCGTGGTCGCCGCCGCCGCCACGATGGGCCCGATCATCCCGCCCTCGATCGCGTTCGTGGTC
>JBKOUH010000074.1:0-2206 GCA_046723285.1 Pseudomonadota bacterium | reverse complement strand
GCGCGGGTCCGC
The DNA here is from genome assembly GCA_046723285.1 of Pseudomonadota bacterium. Classification (GTDB taxonomy): domain Bacteria; phylum Pseudomonadota; class Alphaproteobacteria; order Bin65; family Bin65; genus SBBV01. The sequence goes on along the minus strand of JBKOUH010000074.1, from coordinate 2,194 downwards.
GTTGCCGACGCCGAACGGTGCCAGTGGCTCGAGCGCCGCCAACAGCTCGCGCGTGACACCGTCGGGCGCCAATGCCGCGTCGATGGTGAGGGCCGGCGTGCCGCCCGCGGCGGCCACCGCCGGCGCGAGCCGCGCGGCCAGGAATTCGGCGAACGCCTCGATCTTATCCTCGACGACCGTGAACCCCGCGGCCATCTTGTGCCCGCCGCCGTTGGTGAGCAGCCCGGCCTGGCGCGCGGCGATGACGGCCGCACCGAGATCGACGCCGGCGATCGAGCGGCCGGAGCCCTTCCCGACGCCTTCGATGATGCCGACGACGCACGCCGGCCGGCCGACGCGCTCGACGACGCGGCTCGCGACGATGCCGACCACGCCGGGGTGCCAATTGCGCCCGGCGACGGTGACGACCGCGCGCCCCAGCGCCGCCTGCTCTTGCGCGCGCACGATCGCTTGCGCCAGCACCTCGGCCTCGATCGCCTGGCGCTCGCGATTGTGCGTGTCCAATTTCGCCGCCAGCGACTTCGCCTCGGCCGGATCGTCGGTGGCGAGGAGGCGCCAGCCCAGCGCCGCTTCGCCGACGCGCCCGCCGGCGTTGACGCGCGGCCCCAGGAGAAATCCGCTGTGGAACGCGCCGAGCGGCTCGTTGACGCGCGCCACCTCGGCCAGCGCCGCGATGCCGGCATTGCCGCGCCGCGCCATCACTTTCAGGCCCTGCGCCACCAGAACGCGGTTGAGGCCCGTGAGCGGAACCACGTCGCAAACCGTGCCGAGCGCCACGAGATCGAGCAGGCCGAGGAGATCGGGTTCCCCCTCGGCCCCGAAACGCCCGCGCCGGCGCAGCTCGCGGTTCAGCGACACCAGCAGCAGGAACGCGACGCCGACCGCGGCCAGCGTCTTCAACGGGCTCGTCTCGTCCAGGCGATTGGGGTTGATCGCGGCATAGGCCGGCGGCAGCGCGGGCTCGGCGGCGTGGTGGTCGACGACGATCACGTGAATGCCGGCGGCGGCCGCGGCCGCGAGCGGCGCATGGGCGAGGATGCCGCAATCGACGGTGACGACGACCTTGGCGCCCTGCTCGCCCAATTTCAGCAGCGCCGGCGCGTTGGGGCCGTACCCCTCCTTCATGCGGTCGGGCACGTAAACGATGGGCGCGGCCCCGAGCTTCGCGAGATAGCGATAGAGCAGCGCCGCCGAGGTCGCACCGTCGACGTCGTAGTCGCCGAAGATGGCGATGCGCTCGCCCGCGGCGACAGCGTCGGCGAGGCGCGCCGCCGCTTTCTCCATGTCCTTCAAATGGCCGGGATCGGGCAACGCATCGCGGAGTCGCGGCTCCAGGAAGGCCGGCGCCGTCTCGGCATCGAGGCCGCGCGCGGCGAGGAGTCGCGCCACGATCTCGGGCAGAGCAAGCTTTTGGGCGATAGAGCGCAGTGCGCGCTCATCCGCGACACGTTCTCGCCAGCGCCGCCCCGAGACCGAGCGCTCGACCCCGAGCGCCGCCGGCGCCGAGGCCGCGCCTGCCGAGGCCGCCTCAGTCGGCGGCGTCGCGGTCATGGGCGCGGAGCTTGCGGGCCGGCCCGCGCCGATAGCTGTAGACGAGCGCCGGCCAGATATTGAGCCAGATGCGCGGCGAGACGGAGCTCGCGACGCCGACGCCCTCGAGCGGGATCGGCGAATCGCGGAAATAGGTGAATTGGACGAACACGCCCTCGGGATTCATGATCCGGAGCGCCGAGCGCAGCAGCTCGACGCGCCGCGCCGGCGGCTGCGTCAGCAGCGGCAGGCTCGAGACGACGGCGGCCGGCGGCGCCAGGCCGAGCTTGCGCACATGCTCGGCCAGCGCATAGGCATCGCCGTGCACCAGCCGCACGTTGGGATAACGCTCTGCCAGCAGCTTGCAGAATTGCGGGCTGAACTCGATCATCACGAGCCGCTCGGGCGGCACGCCGCGCGCCAACAGCGCCTCGGTCACGACGCCCGTTCCCGGCCCAAGCTCGATGATCGGCCCCGGCACCGAAAGATCGACCGGCTCGGCCATCGCGCGCGAGAGGGCCTTGCCGCTCGGCCATTGCGCGCCGGTGCGCAACGGCGCCGTCACGAAAGAGCGAAGAAATCGGACGACATCGGCCGCGCCGCCGCGCGTGCTACGCGGCTTCGCCTGCCGCCCGGATTGCACCTTGTCCACGTCCCCTACCAC
>JBKOUH010000423.1:0-5260 GCA_046723285.1 Pseudomonadota bacterium | reverse complement strand
GCGCTGCAGCTGGCGACAGGCGCGCTCGGTTCGGTCGTGATCGCGCTGGCGCTCGCCGAGGGGCGCATCGACGCCGACGCCGCCTTCCACGCCGCGCATGTCGACGAGATCCACCAATTGGAGCAATGGGGCGAAGACGCCGAAGCGATGGCGCGCCTCGATCGCATCCGTGCCGACATCGCGGCGGCGGCCGAATTCATGCGCCTGGCGCGCCGCGCGTAGCTACTTCACACGCTCGATCATCGCCTTGGCCGCGGCCGGCGCGCGGACCTTGGCGCCCGAGATGAAATAGGCGAACACGTCGCCGCGCGCCGCCCAAATCCGCGCCTGGCCGGCCCAGCGATCGAGCTCGGCAGGTTTGTAGCCGGTCTTCGCCTTTGGCGTCGTGCGCATCAGCCGCGCATAGGTGAAGCCCGCCGTCGGCCGATCGATCTTCGGGAATTCGTCGTGATCGGCGAACACGATGGCCGCGCCATGGCGGCGCGCGAGATCGTAGAAGCGCTCGTCGGCGAAGCTCGGATGACGCACTTCGAGCGCGTGGCGCAGCGGGAGGCCGCGCACTTCGCGCGGCAGAAGTTTCAAGAAACCCTCGAAATCCGAGGGATCGAACTTCTTGGTCTCCATGAACTGCCAATTGATCGGCCCGAGCCGGCCGCCAAGCTCATGGAGTCCCTGGTTCACGAATTTCTCGACCGCCGGGCCCGCGCTGGCGAGCAGCTTGCGGTTGGTGCAGAAGCGCGAGCCCTTCACCGCGAAGACGAAGTTTTCCGGAGTCTCGTCGCGCCACTTGGCCCAGCTCGCGGGCTTGAAGGTCGAGTAGTAGGTGCCGTTGATCTCGATCGAGGTGAGCGCGCGGCTCGCGAATTCGAGCTCGCGCTTGTGCGGCAGTCCCTTCGGATAAAACGGTCCGCGCCACGGCGCGAAGGTCCAGCCGCCGATTCCGACGTAGATCTTTCCTGACATATCAGCGCCGCGCTTGCTTCCGGGGAGCGAGCAAGCGCATGGCGCCGCGCGCCTCCCGAGTCAATCCTCGAATTGCCGTGACGGCGGATTCACGCCGGCTGCTCAAGGCGCGTGGCTACGAGGCCTTTGGCAGCGCGCAACAGGCGTCGTCGTCAGCAGGCGCCTGCCGCTTGGCTTCGTCATCATAGCGGTCGTGGTGGCGCACCCAGTCTGTCAGGTCGAAATTCGGACCATTCTCGTTGCGGCCCTTGGGCACGAGGTCGAGGAAGTTGTAGGCGCCGATCAACAGCTCGTCGCCGCGCCCATAAGCGGAGTAGGTGTGGAACACCTGGCCGGCCTCGTCCTTGGCGAAGACGCTGGTGCCCGGCAGCTCGTCGCCCTGATAGTCGCGGACCTCGAAATTGTAGAAAACCTTGCCGTTCGCGGCGTCTTGCTGCGTGAACGAGACATCGAAGTCGGCGTTGAAATCGCTGCCGAACGAGGAAACCCAGGCGAAGCGCCAGCCCATGCGGCGCCGGAACGCCGCGATTTCGGGATAAGGCGCGCGCGAAACAGCCGCGAACGACAGATCGTTGCGTTCGAAGTGCTGGCGCGCCGCGTCGACGTGATCGGCCGAGAACGAGCAGCCGACGCAGCCTTCCGTCCAGCCCGGTCCGAGCATGAAGTGCTGGACGATGAGCTGGCTGCGGCCCTGGAAGAGGCCGGCGAGGCTCACTTCGCCCTCGGGACCCTCGAAGACATAGGGCTTCTCGATCCGGACCCATGGCAGGCCGCGCCGCTCGGCGCGCACGCGGTCGTGGAGGCGTGTCAATTCCTTCTCGCGCGCGAGATGCGCCTTGCGCGCCTCGAGCCACGCGGCGCGGCTGACGATCCGGGGAGGCCGCATCGTGGTCTCCTTTGCTCGACCTCCCGAAGGACGAACCGTGCGGGCGCGCGCCGACACGGGCCGCGAAGTTATTCTGCCGGGATTGCGGACCGTGTGTGTCGGCGCCTAGGCCTGGGGCGGGTGCGCGGAGCCGCGGCCGCTCTTGCGCTGGCCGCCCTCTTTCAGTCGATCGAGATGCTGGCGGATATGCGCGGCCTCGGCCGGCGTGTGGGCGAGCGCGATCGCGCGGTCGAAGGCGGCGCGGGCCTCGTCGGCGCGGCCGAGCGCCTTCAACAGCCAGCCCTTGACGCCGAAGAAGTGGAAATAGCCGCCGAGCGGCTCGGCCAGCGGCTCGATGATGGCGAGCGCCGCCGCCGGTCCCTCGACCTTGCTTACCGCGACGGCGCGGTTGAGCGTCACCACCGGCGAGGGCTGCACGCGCTCCAGCGCGGCATAAAGCTGCGCGATCTCGGCCCAGTCCGTGTCCTCGGGCCGCGCGGCATGGGCGTGCACGCCGGCGATCGCGGCCTGGATCTGATAGGGGCCGGGCCGCTTGTGCCGGAGCGCCTTTTCGAGCAGCGCCAGGCCTTCGTCGATCAGCTCGCGGTTCCAGAGCCGCCGGTCCTGATCTTCGAGCAGCACGATGTTGCCCTCGGCATCGAGCCGGGCCGGCGTGCGCGCGTGCTGGAGCAGCAGCAGCGCCGCGAGGCCCAGGATCTCGGGCTCGCTCGGGAACAGCCGCAGCAGCAGCCGTGCCAGCCGGATCGCCTCCTCGCAGAGCGGCACGCGCACATGCACCGTGCCGCCGCTCGCCGAATAGCCCTCGTTGAACAGCAGATAGAGCATCGCCGCGACGGTACCGCGCCGCTCGGCCCGCTCGGGCGCGCCCGGAGTCGCGAACTCGGCGTCGGCGGCGGCGACGCGGCGCTTGGCGCGCGTGATCCGCTGCTCCATGGCGCTCTCGCCGACCAGAAACGCGCGCGCGATCTCCTTGACCGAGAGGCCCGAGACGATGCGGAGCGCGAGCGCGATCTGCTGCACGGCCGGCAGGTCGGGGTGGCAGCAGATGAACATCAGCCGCAGGATGTCGTCGCGATAATGGTCGCCGTCGAGCCGCTCGGCGAGTGCGCTTTCGGCGTCGTCGAGGTCGGAGATCGCCGCGTCCTCGGGCAGCGCCTGCTGCTTCTTCCGCCGCCGCGCCTCGTCGAGCGCCGCGTTGCGGCCGACCATGATGAGCCAGGCGGCGGGATCGCGCGGCGGGCCGTTCTGCGGCCAGTTCTTGAGCGCGCGCAGGCAGGCCTCTTGGAAAGCCTCCTCGGCGGTGTCGAGGTCGCGGAAGTAGCGCAGCAGCGCGCCGAGGGCCTGTGGCCTTGCGGCGGTCAAGGCGGCATCGATCCAGGCCATGTCGTTCACGTTGCCGCCCCGGCGCTCAGCCGACCTTCACGTCCTGCCAGAAGCCGACGCGATCGGCGGTCGGCTTCATCGCGCCTTGCGGCGCCTCGTAGATCCAGGCGGCGCGGACGTGGCGCGCGCCGTCGACGACGACGTCGTAGAACTGGACCGCGTGCGGGCACTTGAGGTCTTCGGCGGTGCGCGCCGTCTTCTCGAGCCATTCGAGCTTCACCGCCGCGCGCGGGAAATAGTGATAGCCGTCGCGCTCGACGATGTCGCTGCTCTCGGCCACCACGCGGTTGTCGACGGTCGCTTTCATCGTGCGATCTCCACTTGCTCGAGTGATTTGACGGTGGCGCCCGGCCGGAACAGGCGCAGCGGGCGGATCTCCATGGCGCCGTGATCGTCGACCATGCCCTTGGCGGCCGCGATCGCCTCCTCGAGCGACGCGCAGTCGACGATGTAGAAGCCCAAGAGCTGCTCCTTGGTTTCGGCGAACGGCCCGTCGATGACCAGCGGCTCCTTGCCGGCGCGCACCGTGGTCGCCGCCGTGGTCGGCATCAGGCGCGCGACCGGGCCGAGCTTGCCTTTGGCGGCGAGCTTGTCGATGACGGGCGCGCGCTTGGCCAGGACGGCATCGTCTTCGGCTTTGGTCCAGGAACCGACCATGGCTTCGGAATTGTAGCAGAGAATGGCGTAGAGCATCGGCGCGGGATCCCTCCGTCTTATCCAAGGACGGGCCAGCATGCCCGATTCCGACAGATGTGGGCAAAAAGCGGCGCGCCGGCGAGGGCGGAAGGGCGGCCATGCGTTGGCCGGACAGTGTGATGGGATGCGGCTCACAATACTGTTACCGGGGGCCGGTGGCAGGTTCCGGCCGCGCGGCTGTTGTAGATTGGGGCGGGGAGGAAGCTGGGGTCACTCGCTCATGGGATTGAAATCGCATCATGTTTTTTGTCGGACTGGGCACGGCCACGCCGTCGCAGCGCTATTCGCAAATCGAATGCTGGGAACACTTCCGGGGCACCGAGACTTACGCCCGGCTCTCGCGCCGGAGCCAGGTTCTGGCCGAGCGCGTGCTGTGCGGCAATAACGGCATCGAGACGCGCCACTTTTCCATCGACACGCTCGACGAGGGCCTCGATCTAAGGCCCGACGCGATGCATCGCCGCTTCGCCGAGCACGCGCCGCGCCTCGCGACCGAGGCCGCGGAGCGCGCGCTCGCCGACGCCAAGCTCGACGCCGCCGCCATCGACGGCGTCATCGTCAGCACCTGCACCGGTTATCTCTGCCCCGGGCTCACCAGCTATCTGATCGAGCGCCTCGGCCTCGACCGCGACGTCGTGGCGCTGGATCTCGTCGGCCAGGGTTGCGGCGCGGCCCTGCCCAACTGGCGCACGGCCGACGCTCTGCTCGCGGCCCAGCGCTGCCGGCGCGTGCTCTCGGTCTGCGTCGAGGTGTGCAGTGCCGCGTTCTACATCGACGAAGATCCGGGCGTGCTGATCAGCGCCGCGTTGTTCGGCGACGGCGCCGCCGCGGCCGTGCTGTCCGACGAGCCCGATCCGGCGCGCCGGCGCGTCGAGTGGAAATTCGCGCATTCGCTGACCCGGCCGGAGGACCGCGACGAGCTGCGCTTCGACCAGAGCGGCGGCATGCTGCGCAACATCCTCTCGCTGCGCGTGCCGCGCCTGGCCGCCGAGCGCGTGGCCGAGGTGCTCGACGCGACATTGGCCCGCAACGGTCTCGCGCAGAGCGACATCGCGCAATGGATCCTGCACGCGGGCGGACGCAACGTGCTGGCGGCCCTCCAGGAACGGCTCGATCTCGCGCCGGGCGACATCGAGCGCAGCAGCGCGCTGCTGCGCCGTCTCGGCAACATCAGCAGCCCGTTCGTCTACTTCGTCCTCGACGATGCGTTGCGGGCGGGCGCGCCCGGCGGCTGGTGGTGGGTGTCGTCGTTCGGCGCCGGCTTCAGCTGTCACGGCGCGCTGCTCGAAGTGGCCTAGCGCCGCGCCATGCAGCGCTGCATCGAACCCGAAT
>JBKOUH010000494.1:0-11628 GCA_046723285.1 Pseudomonadota bacterium | reverse complement strand
ATTCTTACCGATCCCGCGCGGAGCGCGGGCCGCACATGCGCGGTAGCGCCGCCGCGCGCACTCGCCTAATTTGCCGGCCGAGGGAGATGGGTATGACAGACGGCGGAACTCCGGATGCCGTTGCCGCCGCGCGCCAGCGCCCGGGGCAGGCGCTGCTCGAAGTGCGCGAACTGGTGAAGACATTCCGCCGCGGCACGCGCACGGTCGAGGCGATCGAGCGCTTTTCGCTGACGGTGAACGACGGCGAGTTCGTCGCCATCGTCGGCCCCTCGGGCTGCGGCAAGAGCACGTTTCTCCATATTCTCGGCGGCTTCGAGCCCTACGATTCCGGCACGATGCTGCTGAATGGCGCCGCGATCAAAGGGCCGGGGCCGGACCGCGGCATGCTGTTCCAGGAATTCGCGCTTTATCCGTGGCGCTCCGTGATCGGCAATGTCGGCTGGGCGCTCGAAGTGCAGGGCAAGCCCCGGGCCGAGCGCATCGCCGCGGCCGAGCGCTATCTGAAGCTCGTCGGTCTCTCCGCGTTCCGCGATGCCTATCCGGCCGAGCTTTCCGGCGGCATGAAGCAGCGCGTAGCCTTGGCGCGCGTGCTCGCCTTCGAACCGCGTATTCTGCTGATGGACGAGCCCTTCGGCGCGCTCGATGCGCAGACGCGCGAGCTGATTCAGGAAGAGCTCAACACGATCTGGCAACAGACGCGCAACACCGTCCTCTTCGTCACGCACGACATCGACGAGGCGATCTATCTCGCCGACCGCGTGATCGTGTTCACCGCGCGGCCGGGCCGGATCAAGGACGAGGTGAACATCGCGCTCGAGCGGCCGCGGCGCGCCGACGTCCGCAAGAGCGCCGACTATATCGCCTACCGCAACCGCGTCTGGGATTCGCTGCGCGCGGAAGTCTTGAAGGCGCGGGAGGAATTTCAGTGAGCGCCGCCGCAGCCTATTCGCGCGCGCGGCGCGCGGCGCTCGGCCTTGCGCTGCCGCTGGCGGCACTGGTCGCCTGGGAGATTTCGGCGCGCCTCGGCGATGTGCCGAGCTATCTCATCGCGCCCAGCGTGATCCTCGCCTCGACCTGGGACATGGCGTTGACGGGCGAGCTCTGGCAGCACACCAGCAACAGCCTCGTTCGGGCGCTGGGCGGCTACGCGATCGGCGCCGCCGCCGGCATTACGATGGGCCTTTTGGCCGGGATCGCGCGCCCGGTCGAGCGCTTCTACGACCCCATCGTCTCGCTGACCTACCCGGTGCCGAAGATCGTCGTGCTGCCGATCCTGATCGCGTGGCTCGGCTCGGGCGACGCCTCTAAGATCGCCGTCGTCACCGCCGCGGTGTTCTATCCCACCTTCATCAATTCATTCTACGGCGCCAAGGGCGTGAACCGGATCTATGTGTGGAGCGCCCGAAATATGGGCGCCCGGCCGATCGCCGTGTTCTTGAAAGTGATCCTGCCGGCGTCGCTGCCGCAGGTGTTGACCGGGCTCCGCGTCGGCTTGGCACTCGCCTTCATCGTCACGGTCGCCGCCGAAATGCAGAATTCCCGGAACGGCCTGGGCTTCCTCGTCATGACCGCCGAAGACAGCATGCGCTTCGATTTGATGTATGCCGCAATCATCGCCGCCGGAGTGATCGGCTTCGCCGGCGACCGCCTGCTGGTGACCCTTCGCCGCCGCGCGCTCGCGGGCCAGGCGATCGGCAAGGAGGGCGCCCATGGCTAGCAGCCTCGGCCGCTTCGTCGCGCGCTGGTATTCGGTGCCGCTGGTGCTCGCGATCTGGGAAATCCTCGCGCGCACCGGCGCCATCTCGAGGCGATTGATGCCGAGCCTGGTCGAGATCGCGAACGCCGCCTGGGCCGCGCTCGCCTCGGGCGATCTGCAGTTCCACGCCGGCATCTCGCTCGGCCGCGCTCTCACCGGCTACGCGCTTGCGATCGTCTTCGGCATTCTGCTCGGCGTCGCCATGGCGCGCTCGCGGTTGTTCGATGCGCTGTTCGAGCCGATTTTCAGCTTCGGCTATCCTGTGCCGAAGATCGCGCTTTATCCGATCTTCATCTTCGCGTTCGGTTTCGGCTCGCTCTCGAAGGTGATGATGATCTTCCTGGAGTGCCTCTATCCCATCACCGTCAACGCGTTTTACGGAATGCGCGCGGTCGACCGCGTCCACGTCTGGGCCGCGCGCAACATGGGCGCCACGCAGCGGCAGATCTTCTGGCGCGTGCTGCTGCCGGGCGCCGCCCCCTCGATCTTCGCGGGCCTGCGCGTCGCGCTGCCGATCTCGCTCATCGTCGTCATCATCACCGAGATGATCGGCGAGAGCCGGGGCTTGGGCTACTACATCAGCTACGTCTCGGCCTCGTTCGAATATGCGACGGCGTTCGCCGGCGTGGCGGCGGTTGCCGTCATCGGCTTCACGCTCGACCGCGTGCTGGTGTGGCTGCGCAACCGCCTGATCTTCTGGGAGCGCGGCGCCGCCTTCATCGGCATGAACTAGATCTTGGGGCGGCGCCCACTCGTCGGACATCTGACAACTGCCCCGCGCTGCCCTCATGCGTCCGGCCCCGAGAGTCGCATTGCAAAGGGCTGCGGCGGGTGAGTATGTTCCCTTAGGCCGCGACGTATAAGCGGTTGAAATAACAGGAAACGCCCTCGGATCGTGTCCCGGCACCGACCGGGGCAGGCGGGCGTTTCTTTTCCTGCGGAAGCGTGAAGGAGCAAAATGCCCGTGACCACGTCCGGTCCCGTCGCGAGCCGTTACGGACTCGACACACTCGGCCTCAAGACGCGAGGCAAGGAATACTGGAACCTCGTTCCGGCCAGCCTCTACGACGAAGCGCTCCGCCGTGGCGAAGGCATGCTGGCCGCGGGCGGGCCGCTCGTCGTTCTGACCGGCGAGCACACCGGCCGCTCGCCCAACGACAAATTCATCGTGCGCGACGCCACGACCGAGCGCGAGGTCGATTGGGGCAACGTCAACCGACCGATCAGCGCCGAGCATTTCGACCGCGTGCACAAGAAGGTGCTGCACCACCTCGAGGAGCGCGACGTCTTCGTCGCCGACTGCTACGGCGGGGCTGATCCCAAATTTCGCCTTCGCGTCCGCGTCGTCACAGAGCACGCGTGGCACGCGCTCTTCTCGCGCACGATGTTCATCCGCGTGCCGTTCGCCGAGCAGGCGAACAACCAGCCCGATTTCACCATCCTGCACGCACCCACGTTGACCACCGATCCGCGCACCGACGGTACGCGCACCGGCACCTTCATCCTGATGAACTTCGCCAAGAAGCTGGTGCTCATCGGCGGCACCTCCTATGCCGGCGAGATCAAGAAATCGGTGTTCTCGATCCTGAACTACCTCTTGCCGCCGCAGGGCGTGCTGCCGATGCATTGCTCGGCCAATCTGGGCAAGAAGGGCGACACCGCGATCTTCTTCGGGCTCTCCGGCACCGGCAAGACGACGCTCTCGGCCGACAGCGCCAGGACGCTCATCGGCGACGACGAGCACGGCTGGGCCGATAACGGCGTGTTCAATTTCGAGGGCGGCTGCTACGCCAAGGTGATCAAGCTTTCGCCCGAGGCCGAGCCCGAGATCTTCGCCACCACCAAGATGTTCGGCACCGTGCTCGAGAACACCGTGATGGACCCGGCCACGCGGACGCTCGATCTCGACGACGCCCTCTACACCGAGAACACGCGCGCCTGCTATCCGGTCGACTATATCCCCAACATGGCGCTCGACGGGCGCGGCGGGCACCCCTCGAACGTCGTGATGCTGACGGCGGATGCGTTCGGCGTGCTGCCGCCGGTCTCGCAGCTCACCGCCGACCAAGCGATGTATCACTTCCTCTCGGGCTACACGGCGCGCGTCGCCGGCACCGAGAAGGGGGTGAAGGAGCCGCAGGCGACGTTCTCGGCCTGCTTCGGCGCGCCGTTCATGGCGCGGCATCCTTCGGTCTACGCGAAGCTCCTGGGCGAGCGCATCGCGCGCCATGGCGCCAAATGCTGGCTGGTCAACACCGGCTGGTCGGGCGGCGGCTTCGGCGTCGGCGAGCGCATGAAGATCGCGCACACGCGCGCGATGATCCGCGCCATCCTCGACGGCAAGCTCGCCGCTGCGCCGTTCGCCAAGCACCCGAATTTCGGCGTGCTGATGCCGCAAGCGTGCCCCGACGTTCCCGCCGACGTGCTCAACCCCAAGAACACCTGGCGCGACAAGGCGGCCTACGACGTGGCCGCGCGCGAAGTGGCCAAGCGCTTCGAGACCAACTTCGCCAAGTTCGAGCCCTACGTCGACGGCCCAGTGAAAGCCGCGGCGATCCACGCGGCGGCGTAGCGCCGGGCCTCAGCGCAGCGTGCTGGCGAGGAGCGCGCCGAGCGAATCGCGCGAGAGCGTGGGGCACGGCGCGCCGTCGTAATCTTCGCGCGTGAAGCGAGAGACCGGCGGCGAGATCGGAGCAGCGAAAGACGGCGCGGCCGGCGCTGGCACCGACGCGGGCGTGGGCAAATAGGAATAGACGAGCGCGCGACCGGGAGACCTCCCGGCGAGCGCCGGCGGCGCGGCGAATCGTCCGCCCTTGAACAAGGCGGAAAGGCTGGTGTCGTCGCGGCGCGCGCGGGGCATGGCGCGCGTCAGCGGCGGCGCATACTCGTCGGCCGGTGAGTTATAGAAATTCGGCGGGCAGGTCGGTTCCGGTGTGGCGCCGGGCTCGCCGGCAAGAGAGGGCGCGATTCCAGCAGCGAGCACCAGACCGGCCGCGAATCCGAGCGCCAATGCAATCCTGGCCATGGGCTCTCTCCTTCGGGTCAAGCGGGAGGGGCCGCGCGGCCCCATCTCAAGGAACGCGGCGCACGGCGCAGAGGCACCGCGGCTTCACCGAGACTTGAACGGAACGGCGGCGGCGAGACGGCCGCTACATGCACCACGCGAGCAGGCCGTTCTTGATCAGCTCGTCATAGGCGGGGAGGAAGAAGCCGTGCCAAGCGGAGGCGGCCGCGGCCAGCACCGGCTCGGCGAATAGCGCGCCGGCGGCGATGCCGATCAGGGCAGCGCCGGCCTCGAATAGACGCCGGGGTGGGCGATTGGGCATGACCCTTGAAATATAGTGTGCGGCCGGCGCACCTGCCAGCGGGCCTCGAATGCCTATCGGGCTCTCCGGCGTGGATACGGGTGACGTTTGCCATACCGCGCGAACGCGCGTCCCCTATGGCCATAGTGGGCTCCGCCCTCGGATCGAGGTTGATCTGCGTCATTGCCCGCGCGTCTGGGGCGGGAAAGAAAGTGTGGTCTCACCTGCTCCGCACGGACAAGCGCGCTCGTACGTTCTTCTTGCTGCGACCGTGGCCACTTTGCGCCGGTGACTCGAGACCAACCGGGACGTCAAACGATGACACGAGAGCCCATCATCTGGTTCCAAGACCTCACGCGCCGCGATGTGCCGCTCGTGGGCGGCAAGAACGCATCGCTCGGCGAAATGGTGCGCAACCTCGGCGCGCGCGGCGTCAGTGTCCCGCCCGGCTTCGCGACGCGCGCCGAGGCCTACTGGGAGTTCGTCGATGCCAACGGGTTGAAGCAGGTCGTCGAAACCGAACTGCGTGCGCTCAAGGCGGGAAAGGCTTCGCTGCAGGAAGCCGGACAGACGATCAGGCGGGCGTTCCTGCGCGGCGCCTGGCCCGAGCGCGCCGTGGCCGCGATCCGGAGCGCCTATCGCGAACTCTCGCAGAAATCGAACAGCGTCAATACGAGTGTCGCGGTGCGCTCCAGCGCCACCGCGGAAGATCTCCCCGAGGCAAGCTTCGCCGGGCAGCTGGAGTCGTTCCTCAACGTCACCGGAGAGGATGCGGTGCTCGACGCGTGCCGGCGCTGCTACGCTTCGATGTTCACCGATCGCGCGATCAGCTATCGCGAGGCGAAGGGCTTCGATCACCTGAAGGTCGCCGTCTCGGTCGGCGTGCAGAAGATGGTCCGCTCCGACATCGGCGGCGCCGGCGTCATGTTTTCGATCGATACCGAGACCGGATTCGACAAGGTCGTGGTGATCAACGCCGGCTGGGGCCTCGGCGAGAACGTCGTGCAGGGCGAGATCGACCCCGACGAATACCAGGTTTTCAAACCGCTGCTCGCGGACGAGCGGCTCGTGCCCATCGTCGAAAAGCGGCTCGGCGCCAAGGCTCTCAAAATGATCTACGCCACCGGCGAGCGGCCGACGCGCAACGTGCCGACCTCGCGCGCGGAGCAGTTGTCGTTCGTGCTGACCGACGCCGAGATCCTTCAGCTCGCGAGCTGGGCCGTCGTCATCGAGGCGCATTACGGCGTCGCGATGGACATGGAGTGGGCGAAGGACGGCCTCGAGAACAAGCTCTACATCGTCCAGGCCCGGCCTGAGACGGTGGAATCGCGCCGCGACGCGAGCGTGCTCCGCGAATATCGGATCAAGCGCAAGGGCCGCGCGCTGCTGAGCGGACTCAGCATCGGCAGCGCGGCCGTGTCGGGCAAGGTCTGCATCGTCCGCAGCGCGCGGGACATCGGACAGTTCCGCGACGGCTCGATTCTCGTGACGGAGACCACCGATCCCGATTGGGTCCCGATCATGAAGCGGGCGCTTGCCATCGTCACGGATCATGGCGGGCGCACGTCGCACGCCGCGATCGTCAGCCGCGAACTCGGCCTGCCCGCCGTCGTCGGCGCGGGACTGGCGACCCATCTCCTGCACGACGAGCAGGAGATCATGGTGTCCTGCGCCGAGGGCGACGAGGGCTTCGTCTACGAGGGCCTCGGCGACATCGAAATCCGGGAGTTGAAGCTCGACGACATTCCGCGCACGCGCACGCAGGTGATGCTCAATCTCGCCAATCCGGCGGCCGCCTTCCGCTGGTGGCGGCTGCCCGCGGACGGAGTCGGGCTCGCGCGGATGGAGTTCGTGATCAACAATCACGTGAAGATCCATCCGATGGCTCTGGTGCGGTTCAACGAAGTGCACGACGAAGCCGCCCGGCGGCAGATCCTCGACCTCACGCATGGCTACGACGACAAGGCCGGCTATTTCGTGGACCGCCTGTCGCGCGGGCTCGCCCGCCTCGCGGCCGCCTACCATCCGAAACCGGTCATCATCCGCACGAGCGATTTCAAGACCAACGAATACGCGAAGCTGATCGGCGGCCGGGAGTTCGAGCCGCACGAGGAGAACCCGATGCTCGGCTTCCGCGGCGCATCGCGTTACTATTCGCCGCGCTACCGCGAGGGCTTCGCGCTCGAATGCCGGGCGTTGCGCCGCGTGCGCACCGAGCTCGGCTTCAAGAACGTCATCGTGATGATCCCGTTCTGCCGCTCGACGGCCGAGGCCGATCGGGTGCTCGAGGTGATGGCCGAGAACGGCTTGAAGCGGGGCGAGGACGGACTTCAAGTCTACGTCATGTGCGAGATTCCGTCGAACGTGGTGCTGGCAAAGAGCTTCGCCGAACGGTTTGACGGCTTTTCGATCGGCAGCAACGACCTCACCCAGCTCACGCTCGGCGTCGATCGCGATTCGGGCGATCTCGCCGAGCTGTTCGACGAGCAGGACGAAGCGGTGAAGTGGATGATCCACACGGTCATCGATGCCGCCCACCGCGCCGGCGCGAAAGTGGGGCTCTGCGGCCAGGCGCCGAGCGACCATCCCGAATTCGCCGAGTTCCTCGTCGAGTGCGGGATCGATTCGATGTCGCTGAGCCCAGACAGCTTCATCGCGGTCAAACGGCGCGTCGCCGCGGCCGAGGCGAGGCGTTCGGCCGAAAGCAAGGTGACCGGCTAGCGCTGGCCGGAGCGGCTCGGGCGGTGGATCTTCACGGGGCTGAAGGTCTGGCGCTCGGTGCCCTGCGCGATCACGCGGCCGCCGGCATCGAGCGCGGCGACGCGCATTTCGTAGACAATCGGGGATTGCGACGGGCACGGGCCGCGATAGGACTTGAGCGCACCCTCCGCGATCACGCCGTCGCGCGCGGCGTCGACCTCTCCGCCGCCGTGGCGGCTGATCGCCACGTCCATGTCGACGAGCTCGACGCGGAAGCGCTTCGTCGCCGCCGGGAAGTCGCGCACGATGATGCGCGGCGAGACGTTCGAGCACGCCGCGACGCCGGTCCAAGTGAACTCGATGCCGAGCTCGGGCGCGCCGGCCGGCGCCTTCTCCTGCGTCGAGCAGGCGGCGGCGACGAGCGCGGCGAAGATGACGGCGATGCGCATGCGACCCCGCGAAACGCAGCAGCCCGGCCGCGTTGCGCGCGGCCGGGCTGTACGGCGAGAGCTTAGTTGGTGGTGCTGCCCGGCGGGCTGCCCGGCGCGGTTTCGGTCTCGGTCGAGGGCGCCGGCTTCTTCTTGGGCGCCTTCGCCATGACGATCTTCTTCTTCGCCGGATGACGGTGCTTGACGACGTGCTTCTTCACCCGATGGTGCTTCTTGACCACGTGCCTCTTGTGCACCTTCTTCGCGGTGGTCTTGGGCTTGACGGTGTCCGTTTCGCCGGGCGTCGTCGCAACCGGAACGGTTGCGGCCAGCGCCGCGCCGGCGCCGAACGCGCCGAGAGCAGCGGAAATGAACAGAATCTTAAGGATTCGCATCAGGTTAAGTCCCCTTTGTCTCCGGGATGAGCGGGCCCGCTTCTACGCCCGCCCGGCAGGGCGCGCAAGCGGCGATACGTAAAATCTACGAGACCGCGACTGGCGCCGTGCCCGGGGCTAGGCCGTTTGGCAGAAGCGATGGCGTGAAGCGCCGTCAATGCGCCTCGGCCCAATTGCCGCCGGTGCCGGCGTCGACGACGAGCGGGACCGAGAGCGAAACGGCGGGCAGCGCGGCCTTCTCCATCACCGGCTTCAAGGTGGCGATCGTCGCCTCGACCTCCGCTTCGGGCGCCTCGAACACGAGCTCGTCGTGCACCTGGAGCAGCATCTTGGCCTTGAGCTTCTTCGCGGCGAGCGCCTCGGGGATGCGGATCATCGCGCGTTTGATGATGTCGGCGGCGCCACCTTGGAGCGGCGCGTTTATCGACTGGCGCTCGGCGAAGCCGCGCATGCCGGGCTGCTGGCTGGTAAAACCGGTGATGTGGATGCGCCGGCCGAACGGCGTCACGACGAAGCCGTTGCGCTTCGCGAACTCCTTGGTCCGGTCCATGTAGTCGCGGATGCCGGGATAGCGCTGAAAATAGGCCTCGATATAGGCGCCCGCTTCCTGCTTCGAGATGCCGAGTTGGTTGGCGAGGCCGAACGAGCTGATGCCGTAGATGATGCCGAAATTGATCGTCTTGGCGCGGCGGCGGATGTTGGGGTCCATGCCTTCGATCGGCACGCCGAACACCTGCGCGGCCGTCATCGCGTGGATGTCGAGCCCGTCGCGGAACGCCTTCTTCAGCACGTCCATGTCGGCGACGTGCGCGAGCAGGCGCAGCTCGATCTGCGAATAGTCGAGCGAGATGAGCTTGGCGCCCTTCGCGGCCACGAACGCGCGGCGGATCTTGCGCCCTTCCTCGCTGCGCACCGGGATGTTCTGCAGGTTCGGGTCGGTCGAGGAGAGCCGCCCCGTCTGGGCGCCCGTCATCGAGAACGAGGTGTGGACGCGCTTCGTCGCCGGGTTGATCTGCTGCACCAGCGCGTCGGCATAGGTGCTCTTGAGCTTCTGGAGCTGGCGCCACTCCAGCACCTTCTTCGGCAGCGGATGCGCGGCGGCCAGGCCCTCGAGCACCGAGGAATCGGTGCCGTAGGCGCCGGTCTTGCCCTTGCGGCCGCCGGGGAGCTGCAGGTTCTCGAACAGAATCTCGCCCAGCTGCTTCGGCGAGCCGATGTTGAACGCGCCGCCGGCGAGCTTGTGCGCCTCCGCCTCGTGCTCGGCCATGCGCGCCGCGAAATCATCGGACAGCGATTTCAGCGCGGCGGGATCGACCGTGATGCCGGCGCGCTCCATGCCGGCGATGATCGAAACGAGCGGGCGCTCGATCGTCTCGTAGACCGTGGTGAGCCGCTCGGCGACGAGACGCGGCTTGAACGTCGCGTGGAAGCGCCATGTCACGTCGGCGTCCTCGGCCGCATAGTCGCGCGCCTTCTCGAGCGGCACTTCGGCGAAACCGATCTGCGATTTTCCCGAGCCGCACACCTCCTCGTAGGCGATCGTCTTGTGCTGGAGAAAGCGCTCGGACAGCTCGTCCATGCCGTGGCCGTTTTTGCCGGCGTCGAGCACGAACGACATCAGCATCGTGTCGTCGACCGGCGCGATCGCGATGCCGTGCGGGATCAGCACTTGCGCGTCGTATTTGATGTTGTGGCCCACTTTCAGGACCGAATCGTCCTCGAGCAGCGGCTTCATCAGATCCATCGCACGCGTGCGCGGGATCTGCTTGAGCTTGCCGTTGGCTTTGGGCGCGTCCAGCGCGAGCATGCCCTGCGTGCCGCCCGTCACATGCGCCACCGGCACGTAGCAGGCTTCGTTGGGGCCGAGCGCCAGCGAGAAGCCGACCACTTCGGCGCGCACCGCGTCGAGCGACGTCGTCTCGGTGTCGAAGGCGACGATGCCGGCCTCGCGCGCGCGCGCGATCCACTCGTTGAGCACGACCTCGTCCTGGACCAGCGCGTAGTGCGAGCGATCGATGGAGGCCGTCGCCGGCGAGGGCAGCGGATGCAGGGCCTGCGCGACGGCATCCGCCGGCGCCGGTAGCGCGGGCGCGTCCTTCGTTGCGCGCTGATCGGTGAGCTCGGGCTGCGGCGGCGCCGCTGCACCCGGTGCCGGCGCGCCGCCGTCGATGCCGAGCCGCGCCAGGATGCTCCTGAAGCCGTTGGCGGCGAGGAAGGGGCCAAGCTTCTCCGGATCGGGCTTCTTCAACGCCATCGCGTCGATCGGCATCGGCAGCTTGATGTCGGTCTTGAGCGTGACGAGCTTCTTCGAAATACGCGCCTTGTCGGCATTGGCGAGCAGCGTCTCGCGCCGCTTCGGCTGCTTGATCTCGCCCGCGCGCTTCAAGAGCGTTTCAAGATCGCCGTAGGCGTTGATGAGCTCGGCCGCGGTCTTGACCCCGATGCCGGGGACGCCGGGCACGTTGTCGACCGAATCACCGGCCAAGGCCTGCACGTCGATGACCTTTTCGGGCCCGACGCCGAATTTCTCCATCACCTCGGCCGGGCCGATCGGCTTGTCCTTCATCGGGTCGTACATCTCGATCTTGACGCCATCGGCGCTGGCGCCGACGAGCTGCATCAGATCCTTGTCCGACGAGACGACCGTCACGGAGATGCCGGCCGCCGCGGCCTGGCAGGCATAGCTCGCGATGATGTCGTCGGCCTCGTAATCGTCGAGCTCGATCGAGGGCAGGCCCATCGCGCGCGTGGCTTCGCGCACCATGGGGAACTGCGGCACCAGCTCTTCAGGCGCGTCCGGGCGGTGCGCCTTGTATTCGGGGTAGATCTGGTTGCGGAAGGTCTTCTCGGCCTTGTCGAAGATCACGGCGAGGTAATCCACGGCCTTGTCGGCGAGGGCCTTGTCGATGAGCCGCAGCAGCATGTTGGTGAAGCCATAGACGGCGCCGGTCGGCGTTCCGTCCGCGCGCGTCATCGGCTTCCCGCCGCGCTGAATCGCGAAAAATGCGCGGAAGATGTAGCCCGACCCGTCGACGAGATAGAGA
>JBKOUH010000114.1:0-6640 GCA_046723285.1 Pseudomonadota bacterium | reverse complement strand
TCGCTCGGTCGTCTTCCGCTCTACACAGTCCCCGCATTCGAGAAGGACCCATGCCTCACGCGCCCGACGACACCCGCACACGCCGCTATAGCTGGAGCGATCCCAAGACGGCCGTCGAGGCGGCGCGGCGCATGAGCGGCAAGGATTACCTGACCGCCGTCATGAAGGGCGAGCTTCCGGCCGGCCCGATCATGGACACGCTCGCGTTCCGCCTCGCCGAGGTCGACGACGGACGCTGCGTCTTCGTCTGCGAACCCGGCGAGTTCGTCTACAACGCGATCGGCTCGGTGCATGGCGGCATTCCCGCGACGCTGATCGACAGCGCCGCAAGCTGCGCGGTCCACACCGTGCTCCCCGCCGGCACCGGCTACACGACGATCAATCTTTCGCTCGACATGATCAAAGGCATCACCGACGGCGTCGGCACGCTGCGCTGCGAGGGCCGCGTCGTGCGCGCCGGCGGGCGCATCGCGGTCGCCGATGCCGAGCTGAAAGACGCCGACGGCACGCTCTATGCCCGCGGCACGGCGACGTGCCTCATCCTGCGGCCGGGGAAATAGCCGGCGCCGAGGCGCGCCTACGCCATCTCCTCGTTCACGCGCGACAGCACCCAATCGCGGAAAATCGCGATGCGCGAATCGTTGGCGCGTGGCTCGGGATAGACGAAATAGAAGGCGCCGCCCGAGGGCATGTCGATCGAGAACGGTGTGACGAGCCTGCGTTGCTTCAGCTCGCGCGCGATGAACTTGCGGTCGGAGATCGCGACGCCGATGCCGTCCATGGCCGCCTGCACCGTCGCCGCCATGTCCGAGAGCACCTGGCCCGAATCGGGATCGACTCCCTCCGCGCCGGCGGCGAGCAGCCACATGCGCCACGCATCGGGCGCCGCGTCGTAGTGGAGCAGAGTCTCGCGCGCGAGATTGTTGGGCGACTTCAACCGCCGCGACAGCGCGGGCGCGCACACCGGCACGTAATCGAGCGTCATCAGCTTGTGCGCGGTCAATCCGGGCCAGGTGCCGCGGCCGAAGCGCACCGCGCAATCCACGCCGTCGGCGGCGAAATCGGCGAGCCGCGAGGTGCCGATGAGCCGCACCGAGACGCCGGGATGCGCCGCCACGAAGCGCGCGAGCCGCGGCAGCAGCCAGCGCGCGCCGAAGAGGGGCGTCACGCTCACGTTCAGCGGCCGGTTGGCCTCGGCGGCAAGTCGCCGCGTCGCCTCGCGCAGGATCGCGATCGCGTCGCCGACCGCCGCCGCATAGGCGCGGCCGGCGGCGGTCAAGCGTACCTTCCGCGTCAGCCGTTCGAACAGCACGAGGCCCAATTGGCCCTCGAGCGCCTTGATGCGGTGGCTCACCGCGGATGCGGTCAAATGCAGCTCCGCCGCCGCCGCGGCGAAGCTCAGGCGCCGCGCGGCGGCTTCGAACACGCGCAGCGCATCGAGCGGGGGCAAGTCGGGCATCGGACGCTATAAGTGAAACCGGCTCATCTATAACACGACAAGTGATCGTTTGTCGCCTGTGACGGCCGTCACTACGTTTTGCGTAGAGATCGCGGATATTCCCCGCCGGGGCTGACAGGCCAGACGTTGAATTCCGCTCACGTAAGCGAGGACACTGCGATGTCGCTTCTGCCCCCCCTACCGCCCAGCTCCGCCCGCAACTTAGCCGCGGTCGGCCGCGACGCCAATCATCCCGCGATCCGCCGGAACGTCGAGGGCGGCATCGATTTCGACTCGTACCTCGTCAAAGCGCGGCGCTTGCGCAGCCAAGCCATCGGCACCGTGTTGCGATCGTTCGGCCAGGCTATCGGTTCGGCGTTCGCTACCGTGGCGAAGGCGTTGCGCGAACGCCGCCAGCGCCGCCGCGCGCTCGCCGAGCTCTTGAGCCTCGACGATCGCGGCCTGCGCGATCTCGGCCTGAACCGCGCCGGCGTCTATTTCGCGATCGAGCACGGACGCGAGGACGTGGCCAACGCCAACGAGCGTCCGATCCGCTCGCCGCACGCTGCCTAAGGCTTGGCAGAGCGCTCGGGCATGGCTAGGACAAGCCATGCCCGAAAGCGCCTCGCCGCCGCTCCGCCACCGCACCGTCAGGTGGGCCGATCCCGCCGGGCTCGCGGTCGCGCGGCGGGCCCAGAGCGGGCTCGATTTCTTCCGCGCGATCGCCTCGGGCGTGCTGCCGCAGCCGCCGATCTACGATCTCCTCGGCTTCCGCCTCGTCGCCGCCGATCCCGGCACGGCGCGCTTCGAGGGCGAGACCGGCGAGCATCTCCTGAATCCCTTCGGCATCGTGCATGGCGGCTACGCGGCGACACTGCTCGATTCCGCCTGCGGCGTCGGCTTGCAGGCCACGCTGCCGCGCGGACGCGGCACCGCCACGATCCGCCTCGAAATCTCGTTCCTGCGCCCGATCCTGCCGGCGATGGGCCGCGTCACCTGCGTCTCGAAGCTCGTCCACGCCGCGGACCAGGTGGCATGGTCGGAGGCCGATCTGCTCGGACCGGACGGCAAAGTGCTGGCGCGCGGCCGCGGCTGCTTCGCGATCTTTGCGACCGAGAGCGGGCCGTGGCAGGGCGACGCCAAGACCGAAATCCCCGCGCCCGTCTATACGAGCAAGGATATCGCCTGGGACGATCCCGCGATTCTGCGCGCAGCGGCGCCGCGCATGAGCGGGCTCGACTTCATCGCCGCGCAGGCGGCGGGCACGCTGCCGGTGGCGCCGATCCACAAGAGCGCCCATTACGATCCGGTCGAGGTTGGGCCCGGCCGCGCCGTGTATCGCTGCACGCCGGCTGCCTACCACTACAACCCGATGGGCGGCGTGCATGGCGGCTTGGCGGCCATCCTCGTCGACACCGCGGCCGGCGCCGCGATCCAAACCGCGCAGCCCCAGGGGCGCGGCGGCACGGCCGTGACGCTCGCGATCGACTATTTCCGCCCGATCACGCGCGACAGCGGCACGCTGCTGGCCGAGGGCAAGCTCGTGCGCGCCGGCGCCCGCATCGGCCTCGCCGACGCCGAGGTGAAGGACGAGCGCGGCACCGTTTACGCGCGCGGGTCGGCGACCTATCTCTGCTTTGCATTGGAAGGGGGCGAAGCGTGAGCACGGCCGCGTTCGATCTCGCGATCTCTCCCGCGCGCGGCGACGACGATCTCGCCGCCGTGGCGCGACTGTTCCGCGAATATCAGATCTCGATCGGCGTCGATCTCTGCTTTCAGGGCTTCGAGGAGGAGGTGGCGACTCTGCCCGGCCTCTACGGGCCGCCGCGCGGCGAGATTCTGATGGCGCGCGCGGGCCGAGCCGCCGCCGGCGTTGTGGCGCTGCGCCCGCTGCCGAATTACGGCAATGCCCGTCTCACCTGCGGCGGCGCCGGCCTCGTCGCTGCCGGCAACGAGGACCCACCGGGCAGTATCTGCGAGATGAAGCGCCTCTACGTGCGCCCGGCCTTCCGCGCCGCCAAGCTCGGCCGCCGCTTGTCGGAGCGCGTTATCGACGAGGCGCGGCGGCTCGGCTATCGCCGCCTCGTGCTGGATACGCTCAAGGACATGACTGCGGCGCACGCGCTCTACCGCGCGCTCGGCTTTTCCGAGATCGACGCCTACTACGAGAATCCGCTCGAGGGCGTGCGCTATTTCAGTCTCGCGCTCTGAGCTGCGGCGGCATGGGGCTTGCCACGACGGCGCCGGGCCCGCGATAAGCACGGACAAGACACGAACGCGCGCGGACCGCCACGGTCGATCGCAATCTCGACTCGTCCATGATGGTCCGTGTAAGTCCGTGTTCGTCCGTGCGCCGCCCGAAAGCGAGGTTCGCGATGAAAAAATACAAAGTCGCCGTCATTCCCGGCGACGGCATCGGCAAGGAGGTCGTGCCCGAGGGGCAGAAGGTGCTGGAAGCCGCGGCGCGCAAGCACGGCTTCGCGCTCGACTGGCAGCATTTCGATTGGAGTTGCGACCGGTTCCTGAAGAGCGGCGAGTTCATGCCGAAGGACGGCATCGACCAGTTGCGCGGCTTCGATGCGATTTATTTGGGTGCCGTCGGCTGGCCCGGAATACCGGACCATGTCTCGCTCTGGGGCCTGCTCATCCCGATCCGGCGCAGCTTCGAGCAATACGTCAATCTCCGCCCGGTGCGGCTCCTGAAGGGTGTGCCCTGCCCGCTGGCCGGCAAGAAACCGGGCGACATCGAATACTGGATCGTGCGCGAGAATTGCGAGGGCGAGTATTCCAACGTCGGCGGCCGCATGTTCGACGGCACCGAAGCCGAGATGGCGATGCAGCAGAGCATCTTCACCAAGCGCGGCACCGACCGCGTGCTGCGCTACGCTTTCGATCTCGCGCGCTCGCGGCCGCGCAAGCGCTTGACGTCGGCGACGAAATCCAACGGCATCATCCACACCATGCCGTATTGGGACGAGCGCGTGAAAGCGATCGCCAATGAATATCCCGAGGTCAGCGTCGACTCGTACCACATCGACATCCTCTGCGCGCATTTCGTGCGCTTCCCCGAGCGCTTCGACGTCGTCGTCGGCAGCAATCTCTTCGGCGACATCCTCTCCGATTTGGGGCCGGCCACCACCGGCACGATCGCGATCGCGCCCGGCGCCAATCTCAATCCGGAGCGCAAGCACCCCTCGATGTTCGAACCCGTGCACGGCTCGGCGCCCGACATCTACGGCAAGAAGATCGCGAACCCGATCGGCCAGATCTGGTCGGGCGCCATGATGCTCGACCACTTCGGCGAGAAAAAAGCCGCCGATGCGATCGTGCGCGCGATCGAGGACGTGGTCGGCGGCGGCGGCCCGCGCACGCCCGACATGGGCGGGCAGGCGTCCACGCCCGATCTCGGCGCAGCAATCTCGGCGCAAGTCCAATGAGCGCCGAAGCGAGCGCGCGCGCTCTTCCCGGCTACGATCTCTGGCTCGACGATTTCAAGGCGGGCTATGCGTTCGACACCGAAGGGCTCACCGTCACCGAGTCGATGATCATCGACTTCTCGCTGCAATGGGACCCGCAGTCGTCGCACATGAACGTCCACGCCAAGCGGACCGAGATGCTGGGCGGGCTCATGGCGAGCGGGTTCCTGACGCTCTGCATCACGTTCCGCTCGTTCCTCGGCAGCGGCATTCTCGACGCCTCAAACCTCGCGAGCCCGGGCTTCGACAAGCTGCGCTGGCTGAAGCCGGTGCGGCCGGGCGATACGCTGCGCGTCGTCTCGCGGGTGATCACGGCGACGCCTTCCCGTTCCAAGCCCGACCGCGGCGCGCTTCTCATGT
This sequence comes from Pseudomonadota bacterium, assembly GCA_046723285.1. GTDB lineage: Bacteria > Pseudomonadota > Alphaproteobacteria > Bin65 > Bin65 > SBBV01. The sequence goes on along the minus strand of JBKOUH010000114.1, from coordinate 1,366 downwards.
CGCACGAGACCTACAATCAGAATGGCGAGATGGTGCTCTCCTGCGAATGCGCGCATTTCCTGCGACGGCGGCCGATGCCGGTTCGCGCCGCCCCGTAGCGGCGGCAACCGCCGGCGTTCATCGCCGACCCGCCGAGTGCGGCGTCGGGCCGGGGGTGTGCTTGTTACGGCGGGCGACGATCTCGGTGATCGCTTCCGACAGTTTGCCGCCGGCCGCGGCCCAGCTCCAGGTTTCCCGGAAACGGTCGCGCGCGGCGAGCGCCGCGGCTTTGGCCTCCGTCAAGCCGGCGACGACGCCACGCAGCCGCTTGACGGCATCGCCGAGATTGGCAACGGCTCCAAGGCCGCAGTGATCGTCGCCGGGCGGATGCACCCGCACCAACTCGGCCACGTCGACGAAATGCGCGGTGCGCTCGTCGAGATATTCGAGCACGCAGCCGTGTCGGGGCGTCACGACCGGCAGCCCATAGGCCGCCGCCTCGGCGCAGTTGAGTTCGAACGCGCCGCCGCGATGAAGCGACAAGAGCACGTCGCAATTGACGTAGAGCGACGCCAGATCGTGGACCGGCAGCCAGTCGTCGACGGTGACCATGTTGGGGGAAAATGCCCGGGGTGTCCCGTCCCCTTCGGGGCCGTAGCGCAGCCTTTTCACGACGAAGGAGCAGTCGCGGAAGGCGGGCATCAGTTTTTGCACGAGGTCCCAGCCCTTGCGGCGCGGGTCCTCGAGGACGAAGCAGAGGATCTTGGGCCGGGGATCGGCGCGGAGGGCCGCGAAGCGTGTCGAAGGGGCCACCGGCTCGACGCCGTGCGGCACGCAATGCAGCGATGTCACGACGCCGGAGGCGCGATACGCGTCGACTGCCGTCCGCGATGGCAGAATCAAGGCCGACACCTCCGGATGGTTGGCCCAGCCGACGAAACGCGCAGAGATGCGCGACGTGTCCGCGACTTCGAGGCCCAACAGCCAACGATGCCGGCGGCGAAGGGCCGAGACGATCGCCGGGAAATCGGTGCCCGCCCAATTCGCGTAGCAAAAAAGCGGCTGGACGATCGCCACCGGCGCCGCGGGCCCGCGGGATTCGAGCGCCGGCCGGTCGAACCGGAGATCGGCCTCGGTCGTTTCCCAGCCCTGCGCGCCCAATTCGCGGAGATGATGGTCGGCCACGACGCGAAACGAACTCGCGCGCTCCGGCACGCGATAATAGACCAGCGCACGGCGTGTCTCGTTGATCGTGCGGCCAATCATCGACCGGCTCTTCCGCGCCTCGTATCGGCCGTCCCCTCAAACGAAGCGGGCGGCCAAAAGACCGCCCGCGCGAAATACCAAGCCGTGCGAAAAAATCTAGTTCTTCGGCACCGGCTTGTAG
>JBKOUH010000267.1:0-6441 GCA_046723285.1 Pseudomonadota bacterium | reverse complement strand
GCCCGAGCTCATCTGCGGCCTGCTCGCGCTCAAGGCCAAGCAGCGCGTGCGCCTTCTCGTCAGCCGCGAGGAGACGTTCATCACCCATCGCGGCCGGCCGGAAAGCGACATCCGCATGAAGATGGGGATGACGAAGGACGGCCGCATCACCGGCGTCGAGATGGAGCAGGACCAGCGCGGCGGCGCCTATTCGAGCTACGGCATCGTCACCATCCTCTATGCCGGCTCGATGATGTTCGGCATCTACGATCTGCAACACGCGCGCTATATCGGCCGGCGCGTGCTCACCAACACGCCGCCCTGCGGCGCGTTCCGCGGCCACGGCACGGTCAACACGCGCTTCGCGTTCGAATCGATGCTCGACATGCTCGCCGAGAAGCTCGGCCTCGACCCGCTCGAAGTTCGCCGCAAGAATTTCCTGAAGGCGCCGACCTTCACGATCAACGACCTGATGGTGAACTCCTACGGCCTGCCCGAATGCGTCGACTGGGTCGAGAAGGCCAGCGGCTGGAAAGGGAAGCGCAAGAACCTGCCGCCGCGCGCCGACGGCAGGAAGCGCGGCATCGGCTTCGCCTGCTCGCACTACATTTCCGGCGCGTCGAAGCCCGTGAACTGGACCGGCGAGCCGCACGCGACCGTCAACTTGAAGCTCGATTTCGACGGCTCGATCACGCTGCTCACCGGCGCGGCCGAGATCGGCCAGGGCTCGTCGACGATCCTCGTGCAGGTCGCGGCCGAGGTGCTCGGCCTCTCGATGGACCGCTTCCGCATCATCGCCTCCGACAGCGCGCTGACGCCGAAGGACAACGGCTCCTATTCCTCGCGCGTGACGTTCATGGTCGGCAATGCCGCGATCCAGGCCGCGCAGAACCTGAAAGCCGTGCTGGTCGCGGCGGCCGCGAAGAGGCTCGAGGCCAAGCCCGAGGACATCGAGGTGCTGGGCGAAGTCTACCGCGCTTCCTCGCAGGACAGGGGCCTCACCTTCCAAGAGGTCGTGATCGAAGCGCTCAAGGACGGCGGCACGATCACGGTCAAGGGCAATTTCAACACCATTCCCGAATCCTGGGGCGGCAAGAAATATCGCGGCGCCGCGATCGGCGGCACGATGGGCTTCTCCTACGCGGCGCAGGCGGTGCAGGTCGCCGTCGACGAGGAGACCGGCGAAGTCGAGGTGGAAGACGTCTGGGTCGCGCACGATTGCGGCAAGGCGCTCAACCGCCTGACGGTCGAGGGCCAAATCCAGGGCTCGGTCTGGATGGGCATGGGCCAGGCGATGAGCGAGGAGACCGAATACTACCGCGGCCTGCCGGTGATGCCGAACTTCCTCGACTACCGCGTCCCGACGATCGCGGATTCGCCGCCGATCCACACGCACATCGTCGAAAGCAACGATCCCTATGGACCGTTCGGCGCCAAGGAAGCCGGCGAAGGCTCGCTCGCGAGCTTCATCCCCGCCGTCGCCAACGCCATCCACGACGCGACCGGCCTGCGCTTCGACGACACGCCGTTCACGCCCGACAAGATCTTCGCCGCGCTCGACAAGCGCGCGCGCAACGCCAAGAAGGCGTAATCCGAATGGACGCTTTGCACCAATTCGACGTGATCCGGCCGCGCACGGTCGCAGAGCTCTTGGCGGCGCGGAAGGCGCATCCGGCGAGCCGGCTCATCGGCGGCGGCACCGACATTCTCGTCAACATCCGCCGCGGCATCGAGAAGCCGCCGGTGCTGATCGAGACCAACGAGGTCGCCGAACTCAGCGGAATCGCGGCGGACGAAACGCAGATCGTCGTCGGCGCCTCGGTGAAGCTCGCCGCGCTGGCGCTGCATCCCGCCGTCAAGAAACTCTATCCCGCCATCGCTGAAGCCGCGGACAGCATCGCAGGCCCCACCCATCGCAACATGGGCACGGTCGGCGGCAATCTCTGCCTCGACACGCGCTGCATCTTCTACAATCAGAGCGAATGGTGGCGCGGCGCCAACGCGCATTGCCTGAAGACCGAGCTCGGCGAGATGTGCCACGTGGCGCCGAAGAGCAAAGGCGTGTGCTTCGCCACCTTCTCGGGCGATCTCGCGCCCGCGTTCCTGCTCTATGGCGGCGAGATCGATCTGGCCGGGCCCGACGGCACGCGCACGGTGGCGCTCAAGGATTTCTACACCGGCTACGCGAAGCAAGACGGCTCGACCGGCGACGGCCGGAAGTACATGGCGATCAAACCCGGCGAATTCGTGCTGCGCGTCCGCGCCAAAGCCAAGCCCGGGCTCATCTCGGCCTACGACAAGATCCGCATCCGCAAGTCGATCGAATACCCGGTCGCCGGCGTCGCGGCGGCGCTGATGCGCAGCGGCGGCACGCTCGCCGATCTCCGCGTCGCCTTCACCGGCACCAATCCCCGCCCCGTGCTTCTCGAGGGCACCGCGGCTCTTTGCGGCAAGCCCCTCACCGATGCGACGCTCGCGGCGCTCGACGATCTCTGCCGCGATCAGCTCATGTCGATGAAGACGACCTTCACCCCCGGCACCTACCGCCGCCGCGTCGCGACCGTGCTGGCGAAGCGGCTCGTGAAGCGGTTGTGGAGCGACGCCGGGTAGGCCCGTCATCCTGAGCGAAGCGAAGGATCTTGCGTTCGCGTGTGAAGTCGTTGATGCGCCGCGGGCCGTCGCCGCAGCCGTGTCGCGCTCGAACGAGATCCGTCGCTGCGCTCAGGATGACGTTGGAGGCGCACGCTTCCGCTGCGCCTCGCGGCGCGCGATCCAGAAGGCGCTGGTGAAGATCAGCGCCGCGCCGGCCCAGACCCAGATGCTCGGGCGGTCGTCGAACAGCACGAAACCGGCGATCGCCGCCAGCGGTAGGCGCAGGAAATCGAACGGCGCCACGAAGCTCGCGTCGGCGCGCTTCAACGCGTTCGATTGGAACAGGTGCGCGAGCGTGCCGGCGGCACCGATGGTGAGGATGTAGGGCAAGTCCGACCACAGCGGCGGCGTGAAGTCGGCGATGAGCGGCCCGGCCGCCAGTACCGAGACCAGGAGGTTCATGTAGAAGACAATGCGCGCCGGCGGCTCGGTGCGCGAAAGAATCTTGACGTCGATCGCCGCCGCGGCGTAGAGCGCCGCCGACGCGAACGACGCCAATGCCGGCCAGCTCACCTCGGTGAAGCCGGGGCGCAGGATGACCAGTCCGCCGGCGAATCCCAAGGCCACGGCGAGCCAGCGCTGGATGCCGACACGCTCGCCGAGCATCGCCGCCGCCATCGCCGTCATGAAGATCGGCAACGTCGAGTTGAGCGCGATCGCTTCCGCGAGCGGGATTTTCGTGACGGCGTAGAAATACGAAATTACCGCGGTGTAGGTGAGAATGGCGCGCAGCGTGAAGAGGCCGAGCCGACGCGTCGCCAACAGGCCGCGGGCGTAGGACGTGCCCCGGCGCATGACGAACGGCAGCATCAAGATGAGGCCAAAGAACGTGCGATAGAAGCCGATGTCGCCCGCGGGCAGCCGGTTGGCGAGCGCGCGGATGCAGATCGCCATCACGACGAACATGACGATGGCGCCGACGGCGTAGAATATCGCGGGCCAGGACGCGCGCGCCAACCGCGGCGTGGGCTGGGCTCCGGTCGCCGCTTCGGCCCTCGCGGTCATCTTATGCAGCAGGCCGCGGTATCGCGCCGATGCGCGTGCGCGCCGCGCGGCGGGCCAGCAGCATCACGGCCATGAAGATCATCGCGGCGCCCGGGTAGAACATGAGCGGCGGCATCTGGTCGAACAGCAGCCAGGCCGCGAACGCGATCGCCGGCACGCGCGCGAATTCGAACGGACTGACATAGCTGACGTCGGCGTGAACGAGCGCGCGCGACATGCAGAATTGCGCGACCGCGCCGGTCACGCCGATCAGCGCGACGACGCCGAGATCGTCCCAGCTCGGACGCACGCCCCAGCCGAGCACGACGACGAGGCCGCACAGCGCGACGAAGAAATTCGTGCCGTAGACGATCGAGGCGCCGCTTTCGATCTTCACGAGCTTCTTGTTGAGGATCGAGGACAGCGCGAAGAAGACCGCCGAGCCGAGCGCGAAGAGCGCCTCGATCGGAACGCTCCTGTAGCCGGGCCGGATGATCACCATGACGCCCGCGAAGCCGAGCAGGATGAGCAACCAGCGGTCGGCGCCCACCCTCTCGCGCAGGAATAGGATCGCGAGGATCGCCGAGAAGATCGGCACGGTGGCGTTGAGCACGCTGGCGTCGGCGAGCGGCATGTACATCAGCGCGTGATAGAACATCGCCTGCGCCGTGAAGATGACGATCCCGCGCATCAGATACGAGGTGAAGAGGCCCTTCTTCGGCAATAGCGAAGCAAAGCTACGACCCTTCTGCCAGAGCATCGGCCCGGCGCCGACCAGCAACGCGACGAGCGCACGGTAAAAGGAGAGATCCCACGAGGGCACGCGGCCTTCGAGATAGCGCACGACCACGGCCATCGTCGCCCAACCCACAACCGCGCCGATCACCCAGATCGTCGCGAGAGGGATCGAGTGGTCGCCAAGTGGACGCGGCGCGCTCATCCGCGTGCGCGCCCGTCGTTCTGCGTAATGTTTATGGTTTCGCCCATGTCCCGCCGCACCCTAGCCCTCGCCGGCCGGGCGGCGCCACGGCCTCGCGCTCATGGCCCGCCCGCGCTTTCGACATTCAGGCCGGGCGCGAGACGAAAGCGCGTTTCAGCGCGGAGCGGGCGCGCTTGCCCAAGGCGAGATCCCAGCAATTGACGATCGCGAGGCGGAAGCCGCCCGGCGGCATCGCATGCGCGCTCGGCGGCTTTCCTTCGTCGAAGGTGATCTGGATCGACGAGACGCCGGGATGCGCGCGCAGCCGGTCGACGAGCGTCGGATCGATGGCCCAGCGCATGCCGTGCGGCCCGAACAGCACGACGCTGTAGGCGATGCGGCGCCCGTCGTCGCGCCAACGCCAGCGTCCGCGGCGGTAGAGATCGACGGTCGCGTCGAGCCAGCCGGCTCCGTTCAAATCGGGCCATTGATCGGCCATGCGCAGATGGCTTTCGATGATGCGGCCGCCGATCGTCTCGAAATTGACGATGCCCGAGAAGCCGTTGAGGTTGTGCCCGATCCAGCGCGCGATATAGCGCTCGAGCGCCGGGCGCGGCGCCGCGTGCACGATCCAATAGTCGAACATGCCGCCGCCCATCGGCACGCCGGTGGAATGCCGCCACCACACCGGCTTGCCGCGCGCCAGCGCCACGTCGGTGCTCACATGCGCGCCGGTCAGGAGCCGCATCCACATGTGGCCGGGCTGAAAGCTCAAGACGTATTCGCGCCGCGAACGGATCACGCGGCCGCCGGTGCCCATACCGCGCATGTTGAAGATCGGCTTCGAGAACACCGGGAAACGCCGCGGCATCACGCCGTGCGGGCCGTGCGCCAGGTTCTGGCTCGCGGCGATGGTCAGCTTGTTGTGGATCCAGCGCAGCTCCGGATAGAGCTCCCACGCGCTCGCCTCGTCGATCGGGATGCCGAGTTCGCGCGGGCACGCGATCGGCCGGAAATATTGCCAGCGCCAGGGATCGACACCGAGAAACGGCACCGGTCGCCTCAGCGGGCTTCGGGCTCGGACGGCCCTTTGAGCTCGATCCGATTGCCCTCGGGATCGGCGAGATAGATCGACTCGCCGTAGCCCTCGGCGCCAAAGCGGCGCTTCGGCGGATCGACCGTCACGCCGAGGCCTTCGAGGCGTTTCCGGATCGCCGCCGCGTCGAACGGCTCCACGCGCAGGCAGAAATGATCGAGGTTCCGGCCCTCGTTCGACGGCGCGCCGCCGCCTTCGGTCCCGAGCTTGCCGGCGATGTCGACGAGATCGATCAGCGCGGTGCCGGCGCGGATGTGCACCAAGCCGAATTGAGGCTGCACCTTCTCGACCGTGCAGCCCAGCGCATCGCGCCAGAACGCGACCATGCGCTCCATGTCGCGCACGCGAAGGACGATGTGGTCGAGGCCGAGAATCTTCATGGACGAAGTCGGAGGGTGGCAGGGCGATGGGAGGAAGATGAACTCGGCTCCATCCGCGCGCAAATACGATTTCGCCCCACCTCCCCGTCTCCCTGCAATTCTTCTTTAATCCTGGTCGACGTGCCCGCCGAGGGCGGCGAATCGGCGGCGGTGGAAGCGGTGATCGCCGAACAGCGTGTCGATCATGGTGAGGCGCTTGAAATAGTGGCTGACCGGCATCTCATCGGTCATGCCCATGCCGCCATGCATCTGGATGGCCTCCTGCCCGACCTTGCGGCCGGCCTTGCCGATCCACGCCTTGGCGGCGGAAACCGCGCGCGCGCGCTCGGCCGGCTCGCGCGCGTCGGCTAGCACCGCGGCGCGATAGGCCATGCTCGCCGCCTGCTCGGCCAGGACATACATGTCGACCGCGCGGTGCTGCAGCACCTGGA
>JBKOUH010000276.1:0-3163 GCA_046723285.1 Pseudomonadota bacterium | reverse complement strand
TCAGGGAATTTGGACCGGAGCAGAGTTCGATCCTGACTGCGCACACCGCCAGCCAGTCCGTCGAACCGCCAAGTCCACATACGCAGGGTGCCAAAAAGCCCCCGTTTTCGGGGCTTATTGCGCGTTGTGCCGTACTGGAGCAGGTGAGAGACGGGGCGAATTGCCGATTTCGGCGCCTTTGCGGGCGACATTTCTCCGGCCGTCCTCGATGCAGTCCGCTTTGGGGATCAGGAATGCGCGGCCGCGAACCCGAACGTGACGCGCTGCTGCGGCCAGGAGAGCGGCATCTCGCGTCCGAGCACCGTTTGGACAGTCATTCTGCGCGGCTGCGTGCCGGCGAGGATCGCATCGACGATGTCCGGGGCGAGGAACGACAGATTCAGCACCCGCCGCACGTAGCGGTTGGTGCAACGCTGTCGCGCCGCAATGTCGTCGAGCGAGCGCGCCCTGCCGCTCAGCAGCGCAGAGCGCCAGCGATGTGCGCGGGCCAGCGCTTTGATCAGCGCGTGGTCCTCATGAGTGCGCGTTGTCACGGAACCCGCCGGGGCCTCGATCACCTTCTCGCCACCCCAGCTGCGGAGACGGGCCGGGATGCGCAGGATGACGCCGTTGGCGGAGACGTCGACGATCGCGCCGCTGCCGCCGGCGCTGTCCTTATATGCGCGCAGATGCGCAGGATTGGGGCGCGCACTCAACGCGATGACCATCGTGTCCCAGCCGACCTCGATCCGGCGGATCGTGGAGCGAAGGTCTGCCGTGGGCACTCCGGACGATGATGCCTTGCCTGCCAGAGGCAAGAGTGCCTTGACCTGATCTTCGATGAAGGCCTCGATCACTTGGGCTGGGATGCGAGGCAGTGAACCGGCGTCCTGTTTTCGATATTGCAGGACGGCTTGGCTCACGTAATAGCGATAGCGCTTGCCTTTGCGCTTGGTGGCATGGGTCGGTCTCATGAGATTGCCGCGATCGTCGTACAGGAGACCGGTCAGCAACGCGCCGCTCGAACGGCGTTCGGCTGGTTGGCGTTGATTTTCTCTTGGAGCGAGCCGGGCCTGGACTTGATCCCAAAGTTCTTTGGGAACGATGGCGTCATGCTCGCCGCGATAGATCTGATCCTTGTGAACCTGTCTGTACCGAAAATACCATCCGCGCAATGAGGCCGGTCGGCCTTCGACTCAACTTAACCGTGGGCTGTACGCGTACAGTTGCTTAATGACGGAGCCCGCTTTCGGCACGCCCCTTGATTTTTCAGCGAATCGACTTTTCGGCGTGCACAACGGCTTCGTTGACATGATCCATGAATTGTGCGCGCGCATCGACGAAGCGCGGTCGCCGGCGAGCGCACAAAAGACGGCGCCTGCGCGGTGACGCTGCAGCGGCACATGCCTTGGATTGCCGTCGTCACCCTGTTTCTCATCTGGGAGGCCGCGGTCCGGCTGTTCCATATTCCGCCCTTCATCCTTCCGGCGCCGAGTGCCTTCTTCGAAGCCCTCTGGAAATGGCGAAGCGAGATCGCCGGCCATTCTCTACAGACGTTCCTCACGACCGTGGCCGGTTTCGGCATCGCGATGGTGGCCGGCATGGCGATCGGCGTTGCGCTCGGATCCAGCGCCTGGGTTTATCGGAGCGTCTATTCGCTGCTGATCGGCTTCAACACGATCCCCAAAGTGGCGCTGGTGCCGATCCTCGTGATGTGGTTCGGCGTGGGCGCGGTGCCGGCGATCATCACCGCGTTCCTGATCTCGTTCTTCCCAATCGTCGTCAATGTGGCCACAGGCATAGCCACGGTCGAGCCTGAGCTGAAGGACGTGCTGCGCGCGTTGGGTGCCCGCAACCGCGACGTCATCTGGTTCATCGGCATCCCGCGCTCGCTGCCTTACTATTTCGCGTCGCTCAAGATCGCGATCACTTTCGCGTTCGTAGGCTCGATCGTGTCGGAGAACGTCGCCGCCAATTCCGGCATCGGCCATCTGATGACCGTGGCCTCGTCGCGCTTCGAGGCACCACTGGCCTTCGCGGCGCTATTTGTGATCGCGCTTATGGGGGTCTTGATGTATGTGCTGACGGCGATGGTGGAGAAGCGGATGACCGCGTGGTCGGTGCGCGGCACGCACCTGGCGGCGGGGTGAGGGGGCACGATGAAGGAAGAGACGGTCCAGATTTTCCTGCGCGGCTTGAAGCGCGCGGGCATCGATTTCATCGTCACCTTGCCGTTCACCCAGGCGGCGCGCTTGTTGCCGGCGCTGGCCAAAGAGCCGTCGTTCAAATACGTGCAGGTGAACAACGAGGGGGACGGCATGGTGATCGCTGCGGGCGCGTGGATGGGCGGCAAGCGCCCGGCTCTCATCGTCGAAAACACCGCGCTCTGCCTCGGCGCCTATGCGCTGGCTGGGCTCGACGGCATGTATGGCGGCATGCCGATGCTGCTTCTCGTCGACCATCGCGGCAGCTATGGCGACGGTGGCGGCTATTGGTATTTCGCCGGCGGCCAAATGGCGCCCGTGATCCTCGACGGCCTAAAGATTCCCTACACGACGATCGACAACCCCGCCGGCCTCGAGGAGGCCATCGTTCGCGGTCAGGCCACAGTCGAGGCGTCGAGCCGTCCGGCCGCCCTGCTCATGGGCTGCACGGATCATTGGTGAACGTGATGGAAAGCTACGATTGCCTCGAATCGCTCGCCAAGCGCGTCATCGACGAGCTCATCGTCACCAATCTCGGTAGCGTCGCGCGCGAGTGGTTTCACATCAAGGACCGCGACGGAAACCTCTATCGGCCATATATGGGCCACCCGACGCCGCTGGCATTGGGCCTCGCCCTGGCGCTGCCGCACCGGCGCGTGGTCGCGATCGATGGCGATGGAAGTCTGCTGTTGGGGCTCAGCGTGCTGCCGGTGATCGGCGCGCAGAATCCGTCGAACCTCATCGTCATCGTGATCGACAACGAGACCTATGAGGCGACCGGCGGCCCGGCCTCCTTCACCGCCGGCCGGGCCGACCTCGCCGGCATGGCCCGCGCCGCAGGCGTGCCCAATACCTGGTTGGTGCGCGATCTTCCGGCGTTCGATGGGGCCCTGGATGCCGCCTATCGCGGCAACGGCACAAGTCTGATTGCCGCGAAGGTGAAGCCGTCGACACGGCGTGTCGGCTACGCGCCGCTCGAC
>JBKOUH010000077.1:0-5527 GCA_046723285.1 Pseudomonadota bacterium | reverse complement strand
TCTCGCGACCGCTCTCGTAAGTGGTAAAACGCTTAAAGAATATGCCACGGCCAGCCGGATAACTTTGGTCACGGCAAAGACGCACCTCCAAAGCATTTTCAACAAGACAGGCTGGCATCGCCAATCCGACCTCGTTCGCGGAACCTTAGCGAACGGTATTGCCCAAATGGCGAAGACCTTGCTGCAAGGCAAGTCTCCGAATGATAGTAAGGGCTGAAGTGTTCAATGTGCCGGTTTCGGCGAGAACGCCCTGCTGAGTCGAACTCGCATAGTTCCCCAGGCGGATGGGGTTTCTCGGTCCTGCCTTGGATTCGTAAGCCGCACATCACGGCAGATGGCAATTCGCGAATTTCCGGCTGGGCACATGGAACAGGCGCCAATTCATCCCGCGCCCGCGCAAAGTTAACGTTGACGTAAACGTAAACTTTAGTCAATATACCGGCCGATCCACTGGGGGCGCCCTCGGCGGGCGCGCGCACGTGCTATCCTTTACCGCGCGCACCCGAGGCGCCAATTCAGGGCCGAGCGGCCCAGTTTCGGAGACGCCGATGCCCGACGACACCAGGACCACGACGGAAACGCGCAAGCCCGCGACGAAGCCGCACGGTCCGGCGACCAGGAGCTACACGCCCAAGCATCGCCTGCGCTTCGTGACGGCGGCCGCGCTGTTCGACGGCCACGACGCCTCGATCAACATCATGCGCCGCATCCTCCAGGCCGGCGGCGCCGAGGTAATCCATCTCGGCCATAACCGCTCGGTCGACGAAATCGTCAACGCCGCGATTCAAGAGGACGCGCACGGCATCGCGGTCTCGTCGTACCAGGGCGGGCACGTCGAATATTTCAAATACATGGTCGACCTGCTGAAGGAGCGCGGGGCCGCGCACATCAAGGTTTTCGGCGGCGGCGGCGGCACGATCGTGCCCGAGGAAATCCGCGAGTTGCACGACTACGGCGTGGCGCGCATCTATTCGCCGCAAGACGGCCAGGCGATGGGCCTGCAAGGCATGATCGCCGACATGCTCGAGCGCGCCGACGTCGATATCGCCACCGGCCCGGCGCCCGACATCGCGGCGCTCGCGCCGGCGAATAAGCGCGATCTCGCGCGGCTCATCACGCTTGTGGAGGCGGGTCGCCTCGACGGCAAGGGCGAGAGCGCGCTCAAAGCCAAGGCCGCGCAATCGAAGGCGCCCGTCATCGGCATCACCGGCACCGGCGGCGCGGGGAAATCCTCGCTCACCGACGAGCTGGTGCGGCGCTTCCGGCTCGATCAGCCCGATCTCGCGCTCGCAATCATCGCCGTCGATCCGACGCGGCGGAAATCGGGCGGCGCGCTCTTGGGCGACCGCATCCGCATGAACGCGATCGAGCACGCGAAGATCTATATGCGCTCGCTCGGCACGCGCGGCTCGGGCTCGGAGATTTCCGAGGCGCTGCCCGGCGCGATCGCAGCGGTGAAGGCCGCCGGCTACGACGTCGTCATCGTCGAGACCTCCGGCATCGGGCAGGGCAGCGCGGGCATCGTGCCGCTGGTCGACCTCTCGATGTACGTAATGACGCCCGAATACGGCGCGGCGAGCCAGCTCGAAAAGATCGACATGCTCGACTTCGCCGACATCGTGGCGATCAACAAGTTCGACCGCCGCGGCGGCAAGGACGCGCTGCGCGACGTGGCGAAACAGATGCAGCGCAATCGTCAATCTTTCGGCAAGCGGCCCGAGGAGATGCCGGTCTTCGGCACCATCGCCAGCCGCTTCAACGACGACGGCGTGACCGCGCTCTATCAGGGCCTTTTGGGCGCGCTGCGCGAGAAAAAGCTCGCGGCGTGGCGGAGCCGCTGGCCAGCGCTCGCGATCCGCCATTCCTCGGCCGAGCGCGCGATCATCCCGCCCGAGCGCAACCGCTATCTCGCCGAGATTGCCGACACGATCCGCGGCTATCACCGCTGGGCCGAAGGCCAAGCGGTAATAGCCCGCGAGCGCCAGCGCCTCGCCGAGACGAGGAAACTGCTCGGCGCCGAAGCGCCCGCGAAGCTCGACAAGCTGCTGGCCGAACGCGAGACGAAGCTCGATGCGCGGGCCAAGAAGCTGATCGACATCTGGCCGAAGGTGCGCGCGAGCTACGCCGGCGACGAATACGTGGTGAAGATCCGCGACCGCGAAATTCGCTATGGGCTTAAATACAAGAGCCTATCGGGCACGCTGATCCCGAAAGTCTGCCTGCCGCGCTACGAGGATCACGGCGATCTTCTGAAATGGCTGCTCAAGGAGAACGTGCCGGGCAGCTATCCCTATACGGCCGGCGTCTTCGCGTTCAAGCGCGAGAACGAGGACCCGACGCGCATGTTCGCCGGCGAGGGCGACGCGTTCCGCACCAACAAGCGCTTCCACTATTTGAGCAAGCACAGCCCGGCCAAGCGGCTCTCCACCGCATTCGACTCGGTGACGCTCTACGGCTGGGACCCCGACGAGCGGCCCGACATTTACGGCAAGGTCGGCACCTCGGGCGTCTCGATCGCGACGCTCGACGACATGAAGGTGCTCTACGACGGATTCGATCTGACCGACCCGATGACCTCGGTGTCGATGACAATCAACGGCCCGGCGCCGACCATCCTGGCGATGTTCCTCAACACCGCGATCGACCAGAACGTCGCCAAGTTCGAGCGCGAGAACGGCCGCGAGCCGACCGACGAGGAGATCGAAAAGATCAAAGAATGGACGCTCGAGAACGTGCGCGGCACGGTGCAGGCGGACATTCTGAAAGAGGATCAGGGCCAGAACACCTGCATCTTCTCGACCGAGTTCTCGTTGAAGGTGATGGGCGACATCCAGGAATTCTTCGTCCACAACCGCGTCCGGAATTTCTACTCGGTCTCGATCTCGGGCTATCACATCGCCGAAGCGGGTGCGAACCCGATCACGCAATTGGCGCTCACGCTCTCGAACGGTTTCACCTTCGCCGAGGCGTATCTGGCGCGCGGCATGCACGTCGACGACTTCGCGCACAATTTCTCGTTCTTCTTCTCGAACGGCATGGACCCCGAATACACGGTGCTGGGGCGCGTGGCGCGGCGCATCTGGGCCGTGGCGATGCGCGAGAAATACGGCGCCTCGGAGCGCGCGCAGAAGCTCAAGTATCATGTGCAGACCTCGGGCCGCTCGCTGCACGCGCAGGAATACGATTTCAACGACATCCGCACGACGTTGCAGGCGCTCATCGCCGTCTACGACAATTGCAACAGCCTTCACACCAACGCCTACGACGAGGCGATCACGACGCCGACCGAAGAATCGGTGCGCCGCGCGCTCGCCGTGCAGCTCATCATCAACAAGGAGTGGGGCCTCGCGAAGAACGAGAATCCGCTTCAGGGCAGTTTCGTCGTCGAGGAGCTGACCGATCTCGTCGAAGAGGCGGTGCTGAAGGAGTTCGAGCGCATCTCCGAGCGCGGCGGCGTCCTGGGCGCGATGGAGCTCGGCTACCAGCGCGGCCTGATCCAGGAAGAGTCGCTCTTCTACGAGCAGCAGAAGCACGACGGCACGCTGCCGCTCGTCGGCGTCAACACGTTCCTCAATCCCAATCCGCCGCCCGAGAAGACGACCCTCACGCTCATCCGCGGCACCGAGGACGAGAAGCAGAGCCAGCTGAAGCGCCTGCGCGACTTCCAGAAGCGCAACGCGGCCAAGGCGCCCGCAATGCTCGCGCACCTCCAAGACGCCGCGCGCAAGAACGACAACGTCTTCGCCGTGCTCGTCGACGCCGTCCGCGTCTGCTCGTTGGGGCAGATCACGAATGCTCTGTTCGAGGTGGGCGGGCAGTATCGGAGGAATATGTAGGTTTCTGCGGATCATCGATTGTTGTCCGACGGTCCCGAGGCCGGTATCGTGGTGTCATGACCAAATTGCTCAATGAGGCATTCGAGAAAATCGCCAAACTCCCTCCGGAGCGGCAGGATGAGCTTGCTGCGCTGCTTCTAGAGCTAATCGAAGACAAAGCGTTAGAGTTTGAACTAACGCCGGACCAGGAGGGTGAGTTGAAGGAGGCGATCGCGCGCGCTGATCGCGGTGAGTTCGCTTCGCAAGCCGAGGTCGACGCGGTATTTCGGAAATACGGGGCGTGAAGGTCCGTTTCGATCCGAAAGCCCTACGAAACCTCGACGGTATCTTCAGCCATATAGCAGCGCGCGACCCCGCGGCGGCCAAGCGGCTCGCCGAGCGAATATTGGCGGTGATTTCGCGGCTCGAGCGTCATCCATTCTCTGCGCGCGGCCGCAAGTCCGACGACTGCCGTATTTTGGTCGTCCCTGGTACGCGTTACGTGGCCATATATCGCGTGAATGGCGATGAGGTCCAAATTCTTCAGATACTGCATACTGCGCAGGATTTTCCGCGCTGACGTAAGGTATTTTCCTCATGCCTCGCCGCATCGTCCACGACATTGTCATTCCCGCCAAGTACGGACGCGCTTGCCTGGTGAAGAAGCGTGAGATCCTGCGCATTCACCTAATCGAGGGGCAGCAGGTGGGCGATTGCGCGTTCTTCAATGCCGACGATCCGCGCGAGCAGTTCCATGTCGGGCAGAGCTGGGCCTATGCGGTGATGCTCGGCACCGGCACGGCGCGGGCGTTCACGCATTTCTATTCGCAGCCGCCGCGCGAGAACGTGATGCTGACCGTGGTCGACGATACGGTGAAGCATCACTTCGGCAATCGCGCCGGGCGCTGCAGCGTCAAACTGCTCTCGGCGCGCGATAAGCGTATCGGCCCGGAGGTGCGGAGCTGCCAGGAGAACCTCGCCGAGGCGCTAGCGCCGTTCGGCATCGCCGGCGAGGCGATCAACGACGTCTTCAACGTGTTCATGAACGTCGAGTTCAAACCCGACAGCGGCTTCGCGATCAGCGCGCCCGAGACGAAGGCCGGCGATTACATCGATCTCCGCGCCGAGATGAACGTCATCGCGGCGGTGTCGGCATGCCCCAACGAAAGCAATCCGGTGAACAATTTCCGCGCCAAGCCGATGGGCATGACCGTGTTCGAGGAAAGCTGAGCCTCGCTTCGGTTTGAAAGCGCTATCGGCGTCAAGGACGCCGGCAATTTCGCGATAAGGTGAGCGGGAAATGCCGCGCCCCTCTCTCTTTTGGGGAGAGGGGGACCTTCGATTTTCCCATATTTTATTGGGTTTTCTGTGGGGTCAGGCTGTTTAGGTCAACGCCCGGGTCAACGTGTCGACCGGAACGGGCGGCAGCTCCGGCCTGGGGATAAGTCTGTGATCTTCGTTACACCTAATGCTCTTGTGCGCCGCACCCCTCTCATTTTGGGTCTACCCGTTGAAGTAGGGAGGCCTTTACGGAGACAGTGGGCTAACGCCGGTTATGAAGGCGAGTGAAATTTCCGTCGATCCCACTGACAAGGAAATTGTCCTTAGAATCAAATTGGCCCAGGGAAAGAACTTAGCCTTCCAATTCACTCAAGAGGCGTTCGAGCGAATAAAAGCGCAGATTATCAGCCAAAATTAGCTTGCTGTGAGGC
>JBKOUH010000018.1:0-2712 GCA_046723285.1 Pseudomonadota bacterium | reverse complement strand
CCTCGCTTGCACCGGGCGGCGCCGCCGCGCTATACGGATAGATAGTGCGGTCGCCCGCTCATTCCCGCGAGATATTGTGTTTTCGGCGGCAAGGGCGGCCCGACGGAGAAACTGAACCAGCATGAGCGAAGCGCGGCGGTCGGCACCGGCACGGGGCGATACGATTGCGATCGCGGCCGATCATGCGGGGGTGGCGATGAAGGCTCAAATCGCCAAGGAACTCGAAGGACTTGGCTACCGCGTGATCGATCTCGGGACCAATAGCCCGGACAGCGTCGACTATCCCGATTTCGCCGACGCCGTCGCCAACGCGATCGAGGGCGCGCGCGCGAAGTGGGGCGTCTTGATCTGCGGCAGCGGCATCGGCATGGGCATGGCGGCCAACCGCCATCCCGCGATCCGCGCCGCCGTCGCGCACGACGGGCTCTCGGCCAAGCTTTCGCGCCAGCACAACGACGCCAACGTGCTGGCGCTCGGCGCGCGCCTCATCGGCGACGAGGTCGCCAAGGATGCGGCGCGGATGTTTTTCTCGACGCCGTTCGAGGGCGGCGGCCGGCATGAGCGCCGCGTCGCCAAGCTCGGCGGCAAATGACGTTTCGTTTCGGCACTTGAGGCAACGGGCAATGGCACTGGCACAACAGAAGATGGCGCCGTCTTTCACCGATACTTTCTTTGGCGCACGCCTTGCGGACGCCGATCCCGAATTGAACGCCGCCGTCCGCGGCGAGTTGGGCCGGCTGCGCGAGCACATCGAGCTGATCGCCTCCGAGAACGTCGTCTCCGCCGCGGTGCTCGAGGCACAAGGCTCGGTGCTCACCAACAAGTACGCCGAGGGCTATCCGGGCCGCCGTTACTACGCGGGCTGCGAGCACGTCGACGTCGCCGAGACACTCGCGATCGAGCGCGCGAAGAAGCTGTTCGGCTGCGCGTTCGCGAACGTGCAGCCGCATTCGGGCGCGCAGGCCAACGCCGCCGTGTTCATGGCGCTGCTCTCGCCGGGCGACACCTTCATGGGGCTCGCGCTGCCGGCCGGCGGGCATCTCACCCACGGCATGCCGATCAACATGTCGGGCAAATGGTTCAAGCCGGTCTCCTACGGCGTCCGGCCCGACACGCAGCAGATCGATTACGACGAGGTCGAGCGGCTCGCGAAGGAACACCGGCCGAAGCTCATCATTGCCGGCGGCTCGGCCTATCCGCGTCTCATCGATTTCCCGCGCTTTCGCAAGATCGCCGACGGCGTCGGCGCCTATCTCATGGTTGACATGGCGCATTTCGCCGGCCTCGTCGCCGGCGGCGCGCATCCGAGCCCGGTGCCGCACGCGCACGTCACCACGACGACGACGCACAAGACGCTGCGCGGCCCGCGCGGCGGCATGATCCTCGCCAACGACGTCGAGCTCGGCAAGAAGATCAACAGCGCCGTGTTCCCCGGCATGCAGGGCGGGCCGCTGATGCACGTGATCGCCGCCAAGGCGGTGGCTCTTCACGAGGCGCTCCAGCCCGGCTTTCGGACCTACGCGCGCGCCGTCGTCGACAATGCGCGCACGCTGGCCGAGACGCTGAAGGGCCGCGGCTTCGGCATCGTCGCCGGCGGCACCGATACGCATTTGATGCTGGTCGATCTCCGTCCGAAGAAGCTCACCGGCAAGGCCGCCGAGCAGAGCCTCGAGCGCGCCCACATCACCTGCAACAAGAACGCGATCCCGTTCGATCCCGAGAAGCCGACGGTCACCTCGGGGGTGCGCCTCGGCTCGCCTGCCGCCACGACGCGCGGCTTCGGCATCGAGGAGTTCCGCCAAGTGGGGCACCTGATCGGCGACGTGCTCGACGGGCTCGCGGCGAGCAATTCGGGCGACAATTCCGCCGTCGAAGCCACGGTCCGGGGGAAGGTCGGCGAGCTTTGCCGCCGCTTCCCGGTCTATCCCGGCTTCTAGGCCGGGCAGGGGGAGGAAAAAGAATGCGCTGTCCGTTTTGCGGCCACGACGACACGCAGGTGAAGGATTCGCGGCCGACCGAGGATAACTCGGCGATCCGCCGCCGGCGCTTCTGCCCGGCCTGCGGCTCGCGCTTCACCACCTTCGAGCGCGTGCAGCTGCGCGAGCTCGTCGTGGTGAAGAAGAACGGCCAGCGCGCGCCGTTCGACCGCGACAAGCTCTTGCGCTCGATCATGATCGCGGTCCGGAAGCGCCCGATCGGCGAGGAGCGCGTGGAGCGCATCGTCAACTCCATCACGCGGCGCCTCGAGAGCTCGGGCGAAAGCGAGATCCCCTCGAGCCAGATCGGGCAGCTCGTGATGGAGGCGCTGGCGAGCCTCGATCCGGTGGCCTATGTGCGTTTCGCCTCGGTCTACAAGAATTTCCGCGAGACGCGCGACTTCGAGCAATTCCTCGAGACCTTGAGTCCGCAAGAGCGTGAAGCCGTCAAGGACAAGGACTGACGCCGCGCTGGCGCGCGCAGACGCGGCCTTCATGCGCGGCGCGTTGGCGCTCGCCCGCCGCGCGCTCGGAACGACCTGGCCCAATCCCGCCGTCGGCTGCGTGCTGGTGAAGGACGGCGTCGTGGTAGGGCGCGGCGCTACCGCGCCCGGCGGCAGGCCGCACGCCGAGGCCCTTGCGCTCGCCGTCGCCGGCACCGCCGCCCGCGGCGCCACGGCTTACGTCTCGCTCGAGCCTTGCGCTCATCACGGCCGCACACCGCCTTGCGCCGACG
>JBKOUH010000096.1:0-2239 GCA_046723285.1 Pseudomonadota bacterium | reverse complement strand
GATCCAACCGGGCCATGGACATCGCATCGATCTTCGTGCAGGCGGCGGAACGCTATCCCAAGAGCACCGCGCTGGTGTACGAGGATCGCCGCTGGACGTATCGCGAGTGGTACGCGCGCGTCCGCCGCTTCGCGCAAGGCCTCGCCGACCTCGGCGTGCGCCCGAGCGACCGCGTCGCGTTCTACGTGACGACGTCGGAAAATTCCGTCACGACGTATTTCGCTTGCCAGATCCTCGGTGCGGTCGCCGTGCCGCTCAACTATCGGCTCTCCGCCGGCGAGGCGGCGGTGATTCTCGAGGACTCGGGTGCGCGCGTGCTCGTCTACGGGCGCTACCTGACGCCGAACGTGCTCGAAGTGCAGAAGCGGCTGCGCAGCGTCCACGATTTCATCAGTTGCGCCTACGATCCGGCCAACGTGCCACCCGGGCACCATCATTTCGACACGATCGCCGAGAAGACCGTCGACAGCGGGCGCGCGCGGCCCATCCCTGCGTCGAAGCACCTGTCGGCGCTGGTCTACACGTCCGGCACGACGGGGCGGCCGAAGGGCGTGATGCACACGCACATCAACGACGTCGCCATCGCGATGAACTGCGTGATGGAGTACGGCCTGCGGCCGAGCGACGTCGCGCTGCACATCGCGCCGCTGTATCACGTCGGCGGCATGCAGGCGTTCTTCATTCCGCACATGATGGTCGGCGGGACGAACGTCGTGCTCGGCCATTACACGGTGCAAAAGACGCTCGAAACCATCGCCGCCGAGCGCGTCACCACGCTGTTCGCGGTTCCGACGCAGATCACCGAAATGCTGCTGCACCCGGAGTTCGCGCGGCACGACGTGCGCAGCCTGCGGATGATCACGACGGGTGGCGCCGCGATCGCTGCGGCGACCATGGAGCGCGTGATCCGCGAGCTCTGTCCGAGCATCTTCAACGGCTACGGGATGACCGAGGCGAGCCTCACGCTGCTGCTGCATCCCGAGCAGGCGCTGTCGCAGCTCGGCTCGTGCGGCAAGCCGACGCTGATCACGACGGCGCGCGTAGTCGAGAACCGCACCGGGGACGATGCGTCGCCGAACGACGTCGTGCGGCGCGGCGAAATCGGTCAGTTGATCGTGCGCGGGCCACAGGTCATGGACGGCTATTGGAACAATCCGGTCGAGACGGCGAAGAAGCTGCGGTCGGGCTGGCTCTATACCGGCGACCTCGTGAGCCAGAACGACGAGGGCTTCTTCTACTTTCGCGGGCGCGTCGACGACTTGATCGTCTCCGGCGGGGAGAACATCTATCCGCGCGAGGTCGAGGAGGTGCTCTACCGCTGTCCCGGCGTGCAGGAGGCCGCCGTGGTCGGCCTGCCCGACGACAAGTGGGGCAGTGTCGTCACCGCGTTCGTCGTGCGCGATTCGCCGCAGCTCGACGCGGCGATGATCGACGCGTTCTGCAAGGCGAGCCACGATCTCGCGTCGTACAAGCGGCCGCGGCGCATCCTGTTCGTCGACGCATTGCCCACGAATCCCAGCGGCAAGGTGCTGAAGCGCGAACTCGTCGCCCGTTACCGCGAACAGGTGGCGGCGGCATGACGGCGGAAGTGGCTCGCGCCGAGCAGCGCGATCACGCCGCCGCGGCCGACGTGGCATCGTTCGTGCGAACCCTCTCGTTCGACGCGTTGCCGCGCGACGTCGTCGAGCAGGCGCAGCGCTGCTTGCTCGACCTGATCGGCGTCGCCGCGGCCGGCAGCCGCACGCGCCTGTCGGCGATCGCGCGCGGCTATGCCGCCTCGCACCTCCGCGGGCGCGGCAACGAGGCGCGAATGCTGTTCGACGGACGCCGCGCGAGCACCGCGGGCGCCGCATTCGCCGGTGCGACGACGATCGACGCGTTCGACGCGCACGACGGCCACGTGCTCACCAAGGGCCACGTCGGCGTCGCGATCCTGCCGGCGCTGCTCGCGCTCGCCGACCAGCAGGCAGACGCTGCGCCGGCCGTCGACGGACGCGAATTCCTCGCCTGCCTCGTGCTGGGCTACGAGGTCGCGACGCGCGCCGGCATCGCGTTGCATGCCAGCGTGCCGGATTATCACTGCTCGGGCGCGTGGAACGGGCTCGGCTGCGCCGCGGTGGCCGCGCGCGTGCTGCGCCTCACCACCGCGCAGACGCGCGAGGCGCTCGGCGTCGCCGAATATTTCGGCGTGCGCGGCCAGATGCTTCGCACATGCGACTTTCCCAGCATGGTCAAGGAC